>DQCH01000114.1:9434-10227 GCA_003545155.1 Candidatus Acetothermia bacterium | reverse complement strand
GGAGCCGGAATGTCCCACAAAGCACACGTTCCTCGCTTGCCCCATCGAGTACCCCCCTTGTGTATCTTTAAAGAATTCCCAGGCAGTATACCCATCAAGCAGCAAGTTGACAAGCTTTGCGATGTCAAACCAACTTAAACGCCCTCGTGTAAAGAGGCTGAGGCGATCCGATGCGTGGATAGGATCACACCTCGGCCTTGCATCCTGCAAGAGAAAAGACTCACTTAGGCTACCTTCCCACCGTGCCGGTAGGGGCGGTGCTCATTATGGGCCATCTTGGCCTGAAGCGCCCCCTCGATATCGAGCCCTGTCCCACCAGCGAAGTCGAGGAGGCGGATGACGACGTCGGCCAGTTCCTCCTCCATCCGGGAGAAACCTGGAATATCTTTACTTTCGGGGTTTCCCTCCCGGTAGGCCTCCATCGCTTCGGCAAGCTCGGTCACCATCAGCATCAGCACCTCCCCGGTTGAGCGTGGAGACTCCCACCAGCCGTGCTCGACCGCAGTACGGTGAATCGTATCCTGAATCTGGGCTATTGTCATTTAGAATCGCTCCTCTTGGATAGGTTCCGATAAAAAGAGAGTAGCCTTTCACTCGACCGGCGACAAGGCCTACTGTAGTTGTCAACTCGGAGAGCACACGTTAGACTGTAGTGAAAAATAAAAAGGGGGTAGTCATGCATCTGATGAGAGGTCTAAGAATCCTGTGTCTCAGTCTTTTCCTATTCACAATCCTTCCCACATCGCTACTCGCCGATGATCTCAACGTGTCTGGCCCGCTACACCTTGGAATC
>DQCH01000114.1:5007-9389 GCA_003545155.1 Candidatus Acetothermia bacterium | reverse complement strand
CCCTGAACGCCTAGGGGCGTGCGTGGATGCGATGAACGCCTGGCCGGCTGACTTGGTGATACAGCTCGGGGACTTCGTCAACGGAAACTTCGTCATAGGTGCGCCAATGGGCGATCCGGCGCGCATCGTGGACATCCTCGATCAGGCGGAGGCGATCTACGCCAAGCTCGATGCACCGCGCTACTACGTCCTCGGGAATCACGACGTGTACGATCTGTCCAAGGAGGAGTTTCTCGAACGTGTCGGAGCCTCTTCAACATATGAAAGCTTCGATGCTGGAGCGTACCACTTCGTCATCCTCGATGCCCAGTACAACAAGAAGGGTGAGGATCTCGGCCACGCCGGGTGGGTAGTGCAAGGGAACATCCCACAGGCTCAGCTTGACTGGCTGCAAGAGGACCTCGCTGCAACGGATAAGCCGACGATCGTCTGCGTGCATCAGCGGCTCGAAGTTGATTTTGATCTCCTCTCTGGAGGTCCGGAGATCCTTGATAACAAAGAAGTGCAAAAGGTAATGGAGGATTCCGGCGTGGTTATCGCAGTCTTCGAAGGGCACGACCACGAGAACGCCTACACCCTGATTAATGGAATTCACTATATCGAATTCGATCAGCTCACCGACGAGCATGACAGTGCCCCTTCGTGGGCGTATGTCACTCTCGATCCGGTAGCACGCAGGATCACAATCAAAGGAGCGGGAGATCAAGCCGACTGGAACCTAGAATACTAGGAGCACGCAATGATCGTTGACTTTTTCATCTCCCCGGCCGGGGTAGGTGAGTCCTTAAGCGCCTATGTCGCCAAGGCATTCAACGTCGAGGCACTTGGGACAAGGTAATGGCCGTGATCAAGGTCTGCCACGATTGGATGAGCGAAAGGGCGTAACAGACGGGCTCAAGAGGAAGATCGCCTCGGCCAAGGCGAAGATGGGTTAATGCTTCAACTAACCCTGATTAACAAGGATCAGAATGTTGTGATAGATAGCCTCCTAAATAAGGAGCACATCGCCGGCGATATTCACCGCATGATCAGCGATACGTTCCAGGTTTTTTAAGACTTCCACATAAAGGATTCCAGCAGCCGGCTCGCAGATTCCCTCCTCCAAACGCTCAATGTGACGACCCTTATAACGGACCTCTAGCTGGTCGACCTCCTCCTCCAACTCCATGAGCCCTTCATCTAAGGTGCTCTCCTCATTCTTGAGGATTTGGAGTGAAAAACGATAGAGATGAAGCGATTTTTCGAACATATCGGTAAGATCACGCTGCGCCTCCGCAGAGAAGGAAAACCCCTTCTTAATCATAGACTCAGCCCGCTCGGCGATGTTCACCGCGTGATCGCCTACCCGCTCAATATCACTTGTGATATGCTGGAAAGCGTGCAACCGTCGTGCACCGCGGACAGACAGCGTTGCTCCGTCAATCCGATCAAGAAAGTTGTCTATCACCCTCTCTAAAGTATCTACAGCTTCCTCTGTCTCAAGGACCGTTTTCACGTGGACAAGATCTGCGTGTAAGAGCGCTTCCTGACACGAATGAAGCATCGTACCGGTCAACTCTCCCATCCTTAAAAGCTCATGCCTTCCCTGATCGACCGCGATCGATGGTGTGTTGAGAAACTCCTCCCCCAGGAACCTCGGTGAGGTATCTACCCTGATCTCTTTCCCAGGAACAACTCGTCTGGCAAACCAAACAAGACCCCCAACACACGGCAAGAGGAGAAGCGTAACGGTAACGTTGAATAGACTATGCGCGTTTGCAATCTGCCGGGGGAGCGTCCGCGCCGTTGTCGTAACAAGTGCCGAATAAGGGGAAACAAACGGAAGAAAGAGCGCAACGCCAACGACGTTTACCAACACCTGGGTGACTGCCAGCCGCCGCGAGGAGAGAGAAGAACCGATCGAGGCGATCACTCCTGTAATCGTCGTACCAATATTCGCTCCCAAAATGAGGGCGATCGCCGCCGGGAGCGTAAGAATGCCCGCACTTCCCATTGCAATCACCATGGCAGTCATCGCTGACGAGCTCTGGATGACCGCCGTCACCCCGGCTCCAACGAACACCCCAAGAACGACATTGGACCCGCAGGATTGCAGAAGCCGAAGAATCCCTGGAGATTCCGTAAGGCCTCTCAGCCCACTTGAGATCACATCCATCCCCAAGAATAGGATTCCAAAGCCCAGGATAACCCGGCCGAGATCACCCGTGCGCTTCCCCCGGAAAACCTCTGCCAAGACAAAGCCGAACGCAATCACTGGGAGATAGTAGTGTCCGATCTTAAAAGAGACAATCTGCGCAGTCAGTGTCGTTCCAATCTCCGAACCGAGCATTACACCGATCCCCTGAGATAGGGTTAACACTCCCGCGTTGATCAACCCGATCAGAAGCACCATCGTCATGCTGCTCGATTGCAGGATCCCCGAGGTCAGCGCACCAACGACGGCCCCACGATAGGCCCGTCCAGTAAGCCGTTCAAGAAGGAACCGCATTCGCTCGCCGATGGCTCGCTTGAGAGCATTGCTTAACGTGCGCAGACCGAATAAGAAGAGTGCTAAACCGCCCACAGTGGAAAAGATAACGGTGACAACGCCCACTCGGCCCCCTCTCCTTGATCCCTAGATAAATAGATATTTTGACAGAAGTATATACAGAGACGACGAGTTACGACAAGGTGGAAGAGAATCCTCTTGAGACTTGAGAATGCTGATCCTGGTCACTACCTCTGCGCATCGTCGGTAATAAGGAGGGCATCCCCAACGCTGTTCACCGCGTGATCGCTGATTCGCTTGGGATTTGAGTAACTTAATGACGTAGTTTGCCCTGACACATCGTTTGAGGCAAGATTTAAACCTATGGACAGAGAATGGGTACGCCGCCTGCCGAAGTTCGATCTTCACGTTCACCTCGACGGTTCGATGCGGCCGGTTACGGTGATGGAACTCGTGCGTAAGCTTCCAGAGGATAGAAAGCTTGCCCCAACACCCGACATCGAGCAGGCCCTCTTTCCACCGCAACGCTGCACGCTTGAAGAGTACCTAAAGGCGTTTTCGATCACCGTCGCCATTCTCCAAAGTGAGGCGTCTCTCGAACGAGCGGCCTACGAGCTTTGCGAGGACGCGGCAAAAGAGAACGTCATCTACATGGAGATCCGCTTCGCCCCGCTCCTTCACCTGCGAGATGGACTTACGCCGCAGCAAGTGGTCGAGGCGGTCCTTTCCGGAATGCACCGAGCGGAAAGGACCTATCCGATCCGCACCCGCCTGATCCTCTGCGCGATGAAGCAGGAATCGACCGACCGGTCAAAACAGGTGGCAAAACTGGCGGCGGAATACCTGGGAAAAGGGGTGGTCGCGTTTGACCTTGCCGGCCCAGAGATGAACTTTCCGCCAACTCTCCACCACACGGCAATCGAGATCGCCAAGCAGGCGGGGCTCCACGTGACGATCCACGCCGGGGAAGGCTGCTGCCCCAAGCAGATCAAGGAAGCGATCGATCTCGGCGCAGAAAGGATCGGCCATGGAGTCTACCTTTTTAAGGACGAAGCGACCGAACGTGTGGTCGCGGAGAGGGGAATCCCACTTGAGGTCTGTCCGACGAGCAACCTCCAGATCTCCGGGGTGATGGAGACCTATGCCGATCACCCGCTGAAGCGCTACCTCAACGAAGGGATCCACGTGACCTTAAACACCGACAACCGCCTGATGTCGCAAATTAACGTCACCCACGAGTTTGAAAAGGTTATCGAGGCCTTCTCCCTATCAAAGGATAAGGTCAGAACGATCCTTCTAAATAGCGCCGAGGCAGCATTCACTACGCAAGAGATCAAGGCCGACCTGCAAAACCAAGTCGAAGCGGCGTTCACTGAGCGAAACTAACGGATCACTAGAACAGGCCAAGCTGATTATCCTCTTTTGCATCGAGAGGAATCCTCACCTTCCCGTAAACGCCGTCGTACCCAGGTTCGATCTTGAGGTCTCCAGAGCGCACCTTCATGATCCCTTGAAGGATTCGCGATGGAGTCTCCCTCTGCAGGTCTTCCTCTGGTAGGTCGAGGAGGATGCGGAATTCATTACCGTAGCGAGTGATAAGCCGTTCGTACTCGCGGGCGACCCCCTTGGTGTTCGGCCCAATCCCGAGGGCCTGAGCGATGATCTCCTCTAAAGGCACGAGACAGCGATAGGGGATCCTCTGCTCAGGACCATCTCCTGCCGCACGATCGGCGAGTTCCTCCACGCGGTGCATCACCCCGATCGTAAGCGGCTTCCCACAGACCGGACACAGATTGTTGTTGGCTATTGCCTCGCGCGGGGAGAGAACGACCCCACAGACCCGGTGACCGTCGTAGTGGTACTTCCCTTCCTGTGGGTAGAACTCGATCGTCCC
>DQCH01000114.1:0-4965 GCA_003545155.1 Candidatus Acetothermia bacterium | reverse complement strand
CGGCCGAGCTTTCCCGGAGAGTGGGCGTCGGAGTTGGAGACGAGCGTAAGTCGATCGAGAGATGAAAGCCGCCAGTTCATTTCAGGATCGCTCGATAGTCCGGTCTCGATGGCAAAGATTCTTTCTGTGTACTCATCGAAGCATTCTTCAAGCGTGTCAAACCCCGACTTTGACCCGAAGACCGAGAACCACGGCGTCCAAACGTGTGCAGGGATCACTTCCGCTGCTGGTTCAGCGTTCCAGACCGCCTCTACGAGCCGCTTTGCGGAGATCCCAAGGATCGGCCGTCCGTCGGCTGCGAGGTTCCCGATCTTAGAAAGCTCGCGATTGATCCTCGCTGTTGCTTCCATAGAAGGAGAAAGGATAACGAGGTGAACCTTGCGCACCCGTCCCCCCTGACTCCAGATCGCGGAGACCTCAACGGTGAGCATAAACAGGGTCTCATCGTAGCGGTAGAGACCGTTCTCCACCGGCTCAAGGTTATCTTGCAACTCCTTGGACCACTGTGGATGGGTGAAGTCTCCCGTTCCCAGAATGTCGATCCCCTTGATCTTGGCCCAATGAGCCAGAGCAGGTAGATCTGTTGTCGGGCTCGTCGCCCGGCTGTAACGTGAGTGAATGTGAAGATCAGCGATTAGCCGCATCTCTTTCAGGGTAAAACGGTGCGCCAGAACAGTCGATGTCAAACGATTCTACAAACACAGTCGCGTAGAAGATCTCGCTTGAGTACTCCTGTGCCGTCACGGTGAACCGCGCCCGCTCTCCGGGTTCCATCTTGGAGATCTCAACACTCCCTTCTGTCAGACGGACGCCATCGGCGTTGTAGAACTTCGCCTTCACCGTCACCGTGTGCAGGGGCTCAGTGTGCCGGTTCATCACCTCACCGGTGACCTCCACCGGCCAGCCGAGGGTGAGATTCCAAGAGCGGATGACCGCCGCCTCGATTACAGATACTTCCTTGGTCACCGTCCCGGAGACTCCGCGATCGTCGGTAACGACGAGGGTAACCTGATACGTCCCCTCCTCAGCAAAGCGGTGGATCACATCCTTCCACGGATGTCCTTCCGCCGTGGTGCCATCGCTAAACTCCCAGTAAAGCAAGGTGTTATAGTGATTAGGTACAGTCGTGGATTGAGAGATAAACCGGTAGTCCAACATCCCGTACGTCCCATCGGGACACCAGGTGAAATCGGCCGTCGGTCGCACTACCGGACCGAAACAGCCACCGACTAAAAGGCCCAACCCCACAATGACCACTAAACTAGATAACCCTCTCCTCATTGTCCCTCCTTGTCTGTTAGTGTAGGCTTACAGACACGTGCTAGCAAATATGCTTTCTCACTGTTCAAAAAGAAAGGAGTCTCCTATAAGGATCTACTTAGTGTATACCTCACTCACTGGGAATACGCGGAAACTTGCCGAAGCGATGGCAGAGACACTGGAGGTAGAGGCGTGGAAGGTCAAGGAGGTCTCCGCCGTGGATAGCGTTGATCTTCTATTCTTGGGAAGCGGGGTCTACGGGGGCCGACCGGCACGCAGCATGCGCGAATTCTTGCGCAAGCTGCCGTCGCTTGAAGAAGTGAAAATCGCCCT
Organism: Candidatus Acetothermia bacterium; assembly: GCA_003545155.1. GTDB lineage: Bacteria > Bipolaricaulota > Bipolaricaulia > UBA7950 > UBA9294 > UBA9294. The sequence continues at coordinate 3,372 of DQCH01000114.1, read as the reverse complement.
GTTTGGCACCTATGGCGCCCAGCCCCGCCAACTCGATACGATGGCGAGTCTAGTGCAGGAGAAGGGTGGAGAGATCCTCGGAAGGTTCAGCTGCAAGGGTCGTGACTGGTTCGCCCTGGGTTTGATCGGGCGAGGACACCCAAGCTCGACCGAACTTGAGGCAGCCGCTTCCTTCACCCAGCAGATCCGCGACCGCGCAGAGAAATTGAGTGATCGGGAGATTGAATGAGCGGGAGATTGTGGTGTTAAATAACTCACTCGCTAAATCGCTTAATGATTTAATCTCCTCGAAACTGTTCCAGCCGAAGTGTTTGAGATCGATCCGTCCCCGCTCATCAAAGCGGATTCCCTCTTCTTCAAGGAGAGCGACCTGCGCTTTCCCGACGCTCGAGGTTCCTTTCGCGTTCACCACCCGCTGCCAGGGGACGGGCGGTTCTACCGTATGCGTACGCAACGCCGCCAACGCCCAGCCGACCCGCCGCGGCGTGCAGGGCGGACCGACCAGATACGCCACCTGCCCATAGGTGGCGACCTTTCCGGCTGGAACCCGTCGAATCACGTGATAGATTCTCTCATACAGACTGTCGCTCAAGATTGACCTCTTTGCCCATTTACGCAAACAGGAGTAGAGTAACGTCGGAGGGTGATATGTACAACATTGAACGTATCCATAATGATTTCCCCGTGCTTCACAAGATGCTCTTCTTCGCCACGGCCGGAGTGGGCCCCCTCCCGCGGGCAACAATTGTCGCAATGCAGCATTACTTAAAGGAGTTGCGCGTGGACTTCTCCAAGAATGCCTGGGAAGAAGATCCCAGAGATGAGGCCCGCACGCTTGCTGCACAGCTGATCCACGCCTCGCAAGATGAGGTCGTCCTCACCGATAGTACCTCTGCGGGAATCAACCTGCTCGCCGGGGCACTGCCCTGGAAGAGAGGTGAGAACATCGTATTAAACGACCTGGAGTACCCGGCGAACGTCTTTCCCTGGCTCTATCAGGCAGACCGTCACGGGCTTGAGGTAAGGATGATCCATTCACGAGACGGGGTCGTCCCACTAAAGAAGCTTATTAACGCCATCGACAAGAAGACTCGCGTTCTTGCAATAAGTCACGTCGAATTTGGCACGGGATACCGTAACGACATCGCCACGCTCGCGGAGGCCGTACATAAAGTCAAGGGTCTGATCTGCGTCGATGCGATCCAATCCCTTGGCGTACTACAGGTAGATGTGAGGAATCTCGGAATCGATATGTTGGCAACCGGTGGATACAAATGGCTCTGTGGGCCACTTGGAACAGGGTTCGCCTTCATAAAACGCGAGCTGATGGATAGGCTCCATCCTCCAACACTTACCTACTCCAATCTGCCAAAGGAGGAGGAAGAGACTGTATGGAATGCCCTCATCTCCGGGGCCGACTACCCGATGGAACACGCACCTTTGGCAAATGGTAGAAAGCGGTTTGAAGCACAAGGCCTATCGCCGGTCCTGTTCAAGGGCTTTGCCACCTCTCTTCGTTACCTGCTGGATCTCGAGATGGATAGCATCGAGGCGCGCATTGCCGAGCTCGTCGATTACCTAATCCTCGCGTTGAACCAAGCAGGGATCGCGATCCTCTCACCGACTGGCCCCAATGAGCGGTCAGGAATCGTCACTGTGCGCGTCCCGTTTGACCTTACGCAGTCCGAGGAGACCAAGACGTTGGAAGAGGAATTGCATAAGGCCAGGATCATAGCCCTTCCGCGTAGTGGCGGGCTACGCCTCGCCGTCCACTTCTTCAACATGAAAGAGGAGATCGATCAGGTCGTCAACTTCATCAAAAGGCTCTAGAGACCTGGTATTTTGCTTCGTCCACACTCACGCAGTGCGGGTTCAGCGCGTGATCCAGGAACGACGGTCGGGAAGAGTCCTTCCACTCGCCTGACAGCTCGGGCAGTAGTAAGTGCGGGTGTTGGCATAGCGGATCTCCGCGATGGGGGTGCCACAGGCCGGGCAGGGTTCTCCCGTATGCTTGTAAACCTTCAAAAAATCACGGACCTCATCGGTGAACAGGCTGTCACCGACACGGGCGCGAATCTCTTCGATCGCGTTTTGCAGGACACGTTGGATGGCCTTATGAAGTCGCTCTATCTCACCTGCAGAGAGGGTACTCACATAGCGTACAGGCGAAATCTTCGCCGCAAACAGGATCTCATCTGCGTAGGCACTCCCGATCCCAGCAATCATCCGCTGGTCGGTGAGGAGCTTCTTTACCTGCCGCCGACGGCCCGTGACCAGCTGCGTGAGGGTCTCCACAGTGAACTCACAAAAGAGCGGCTCAGGTCCCACCTCCGCGATTCCCTTAACGGTGATAGGGTCCTCAACAACATGTACTGTGACCAGTTTTACTGGACCGTTTTCGATCAATCTTAGATCCTCTCCGTCGGAAAATGTAGTCATCAGCCCGGTTGCTTTGGTTGCCTTGGTGTTGCTACGGCAGAGGACAAACCGGCCGGCGAGCATGAGGTGGACGACCAAGTGAAGATCCGAGCGAAGAGAAAGAATAAGGTGCTTCCCACGGCGCGCAATCCCGGTAAACGCTTCGCCTACAAGACTTGTAAGCGGCGGGGCGACCGTCTTTAGAATCCCCGGACGTAGGGCGCGAACCACGACGATCTCTCGATCGATGATCCGCCGCTCCAGAACCTCCTTCAAGATCTCAAGATCTGGTAGTTCAGGCATCCTTCCCCTCCTTGAAAAGATTATACTCGTTCCAAGAGAGATGGTTACCAAGTGCCTCCGAGGCCCAGAGCGCCATACATGGTTCTATCTACAGTACGATTGCGCTATCCCAATCGAGTGCCCGCTTTGCTTGGTAGTAGAATAAAACACACACAAACCGGCTCTTACCGAGTAAGCAAGGGCCTCGCGTCGTCCTCCGGGTCTCAAATCCTAGCCTTTCTTGGACTCGAAAAGCCCTACCGGTATCTTGTCAGGATCGAAGAATAAGGCCCAGGCTCCGATGTTAGGAATCGACGTCTTGGGCGCTATCACCTGCCCTCCTGCCTCGCTGACCTTCTTCAGCGTCTCATCTATGTTGTCGACGTAGAAGTTAGACACTGAGGGAGGGAGCTGGGCCTCGTCGGATTTTTCATCAGGCCACCGCACGGGCCCTTACCTATATCGATCGACGTATACCCTAGGAATCCACATTCGGAGAACTTCCAGATCGTCCGCGTCGCTGGGTACAGCGACTACTTCTGCAATCTCGATCCATCCCTGCAAGAGGAGGTCATCGCCCGCACGGTGCACGACGGCCTGTAGGCTTTGAAACTTCCTTGTTGGCATTTGCTCAGCTTTCTTTGGTATCTACGGTCAGGATCTATAGAATAG
>DQCH01000142.1 GCA_003545155.1 Candidatus Acetothermia bacterium | reverse complement strand
GCAGGACCTCAAGTGCCTGCGGAGTCCCCATAGTGACGAGCGTCAGGGTGCAGTCCGTTGTGAGAGTCTCGCGCAAATCGCGCAACCTCCCGTCGACAAACGCACACACCGCGTCTTTGAAAAGACGCGGGCCGATCGCTTCTGCAACCTTTAGGATCGAGGTCCCGGAAGCGAACTCTCTTTTTGACCCGTCTGGCAAAGAGACGTGGATCATGCTACTCCCCCTTTTTAAGAAATACGATATCTTACCAAGCCGGACATCTCCGACACAACGCTTGGCTCGGAGGTAAGGCCACTTTCTTGGCTAGAGGATATACCGCGACAGGTTTGGGTCCTCGACGATCCCGGCAAGGCGCTCAGTCACGTAATCACGATCGATCACGATCTCCTCACCCTTGCGACTGTCAACCTCAAATGAGATCTCTTCCATCAGCTTTTCCATCACCGTGGCCAGCCGCCGTGCCCCGATATTCTCGGTCGTTTGATTAAGCTCGTAGGCAATGTGGGCGATCTCGTCAATCGCCTCTTCGTCGAAGTCAAGTCCAACCCCTTCTACACCGAGGAGGGCCTGGTACTGCTTAGTGAGCGCGTCCTTCGGTTCACACAGGATCCTTTCAAAGTCCGCGGCGGTGAGGCTGTGAAGTTCGACACGGATTGGGAGACGCCCCTGCAGTTCGGGGATCAAATCGGACGGCTTGGACATGTTAAACGCACCAGCGGCGATGAACAGGACATTCTCAGTGGTGACAGTCCCGTAGCGAGTACGCACGGTCGTCCCCTCGAGGAGTGGTAGTAGGTCACGTTGCACTCCCTGCCGGGAAACCCCGGGTCCTCCGGTCTCCTCCCTCCCACCGGCAGCGACCTTATCGATCTCGTCCAGAAAGATGATCCCCATTTCCTCAGCCAGGCGCAGCCCGCGCTGCCGCACGTCCTCCATGTTGACCAGGTTATCGACCACCTGCTCAAACAAGATCGGCCTGGCGTCGCGGATCCGTAGGCGCCGCTTCTTGCGCGAAGGCGGAAGCAGACCAGAGAGCATATCCCCCATGTCGATTCCCATCTGGTCCATCCCATCCTGCGAGAAGACCTCTACCTGGGGGATCACCTGTTCCTCAACCGTAATCTCGATGTAACGCTCTTCGAGGTCACCTGCAAGGAGCTTTTCTCGAAGCTTCTCCCGTGTCTTCTTCGCGCTTTCTTCCCGCTCTGGGTCCTCCTCGGAAATCGGGAGAAGCGTATCCAGAATCTCCTCGGTCACGATTTCCTCCGCTGCTTCTTCCACCCGGAGGATCTCTCCCTCACGGACCATGTCGATTGCCATATTGACCAGATCGCGCACCATCGACTCAACGTCGCGTCCCACATAGCCGACCTCAGTGAACTTTGTCGCTTCCACCTTGACGAACGGGCAGGTGGTAAGCCGGGCTAGCCGGCGCGAGATCTCGGTCTTCCCTACCCCAGTTGGCCCGATCATCAAGATGTTCTTCGGCTTGATCTCCTCGCGGATGTCACCCTTGACCAGTTGGCGCCGCATCCGGTTGCGCAGAGCGATCGCCACCGAGCGTTTCGCCTCTTTTTGACCAACGATGTACTTATCAAGTTCGGCAACGATCTGCGGTGGGGTTAAGCCACTCAGCGCATCGCCAGAGACCTCCACGAGGATGCTCATTTCTTTCCCCTTCACCAGGAGACTTCCTCCAGGGTGATCTCCCGGTTCGTGTAAATATCGATTGCGCTTGCGATCTCAAGCGACTGACGCGCGACATCAACGATCGGCAACTTGGCCACGGATAGGATCGCCCGCGCCGCAGCCAGGGCGTATGCCCCGCCGGAGCCGATCCCGATCACTCCCTCATCCGGTTCGAGAACGTCCCCCGCCCCGGAGACCATCAGGATTCCGTCCTCGCTCACCGTCACCAAAACTGCCTCTAGCTGCCGCAGGATTCGATCGGTGCGCCACTCTTTGGTCAGTTCCACGGCAGAACGCCGTAGCTGGCCGTCGTACTTCTTCAGCTTCCCCTCAAACTTGTCAAGGAGTGTGAGACAGTCAGCGGTGGCACCGGCAAATCCGACAAGGACCTGATCGTCGTACAGGCGATAGACCTTCTTGGTATTGCTTTTAATCACCGTTGTTTCGAGCGTGGCTTGGCCGTCGCTCGCAACAACACCACGCCGTTCGGCCTCCGAGCGTATAGCAATAACGGTGGTACCCTTGAGATTAACCATAAGCAATATTCTAGTCCGTTCCCTTTGTATCCTCAATCCCACCAAATCGACATCCGGGGCAGGTCTCCCCTTGCCCACGGAAGACCACCCCGCAACGCAGACATCGCTTCGCCCCACCTGCAAGGAGCGCCTTCTCGCGTTGCAACAAGGCAAGGTACAACCGTTCGAATGAACGCCGGAGCTTGGGGTCCGCCAGTTGGGAGAACGTTGCACGCGCTGCTTCAAGGTCGGAAGCAGAAGGCTCTCCGAGCTTTCGGGGGACCGTCTTTTCGAATCTCCCTGGGACAAACCGTATCTCTCGGAGAATTTCTTCACCTAAAAGTTCGTTGATCCGTTCGATATAGCGCCCCTTGAAGAAGGAGAGCTCTTGAGCGACCGTTGAGGAGGTAACGTTGACCACTAAGGTCCCAGCTGTAAAGCGCTCAGCTCGAGTGAGCCTCGCGATCCGTTCGCCAACTACGTCTTCCCAAAAGAGAAGCGCTCGCTGTTGCGAGTAGTCTTTCCACAGGTTGCACTTGCGAAGAACTTCTTCTGTCCAGTTCATAAAGAAAAACCTGCTGTAGTAGCTGGCTTCTTGCCTCTTTGAGGAAAACAGCTGCCCTTGCAGTTGCTCTCTTCTTTTACCCCGTGGAAATCCTTGTGGAAAGACTGTTTATAAAGGTGGAAAATAGTGTATATTGGTAGTGGAGAAAAGTTACTTCTGTTGTAGACAGGACTTTTCCACAGGCAACCGCTCTTTTTCACCACTTTTTGATACCTTTTCCACAGAGTTCTCCACAGGGAATTGTTCGCTGCTGCGTCTTTGATTGGTTCATTATCCAAGGGATATCTTCGCTAACCTACGAGGGAAAATCGACTACCAAGGCTTTCCTGGATCTCCTGGATCTCGGAGTAGAGGAGTGGGGTTTCCTGAATAAGCGTCTTTATCTTCATATAGGAATGCATGATCGTCGTATGATCGCGGTTACCAAACTGCTTACCGATGGCGGGGAAGGAATGGTCGGTCATCTCACGGGCGAGGTAGATGGCGATGTGGCGTGCCTGGGAGATCTCTTTCTTGCGGCTGGATCCCTCGAGATCATGGCGCTTCAGGTGGTATTGGGAGGCAACCTCCTCCTTGATGTGGGCGATACTGAGCCGTTCTCGCTGTCCTTCCTTAGGAAGCATGGTCTCTAAGCTCTTCGGAGTAAGGTCTTCCCCTTGTAAGTCGGCGTACGCAATCGCCTTCACCAGTGCTCCTTCTAGGGCACGGACGTTGGAGGAGATACGGCTGGCGATGAGTTCGAGGATGTCATCGTTGACGATGAGACCACGGTCATTCGCTTTCTTACGCAAGATGGCGATTCGTGTTTCTAAGTCAGGAGGTTGAATGTCGGCGACCAGCCCCCAACGGAAGCGGGAAACCAGCCGTTCTTGAAGTCCAGAGAGATCCTCTGGGGGGCGGTCGCTCGATAGGACAATCTGCTTTTCACTTCCGTAAAGCTCATTGAACGTGTGGAATAGCTCCTCTTGGGTCGCTTCTTTGCCTTGAAGGAAATGGACATCATCGATCAACAGAAGGTCGATGCGCCGGTATTTCTCACGGAAAGAGGCGGTAGTATTGTTGCGTATCGAATTGATAAGCTCGATGGCGAACCGCTCCGAGGTGGTGTAAACAACGGTCTTGGGGAGACCGGAGGCGATCAAGAAGTTCCCAATTGCCTGTAGGAGGTGAGTCTTTCCCAGGCCGACATTCCCATATATGAAAAAAGGATTGTACGCCTTTCCTGGTCTCTCAGCGACAGCGATCGAGGCGGCATGCGCCAGTTGATTGTTCTTGCCTCGCACAAATGAGTCGAAGGTATAGTGGGGGTTAAGTGGGAGAGTATCTCGTGGTTGTTTCATCCGTGCTGTTTCCTCACGCATCAATACGGGAGGATCCAAACTCTCCAGATTATTGTCGGAAACCCGGAACGCAATACGAATTTCCCGACCGCAGG
>DQCH01000023.1:418-5944 GCA_003545155.1 Candidatus Acetothermia bacterium | reverse complement strand
CGCCCGGGAGGACTCGAACCTCCGACCTTCGCAGCCGCAGTGCGACGCTCTGTCCTCTGAGCTACGGGCGCAAAATGGCGGAGGGACGGGGATTCGAACCCCGAAACCCTTGCGGGCGTACCGGTTTTCGAGACCGGCTCCTTGCCATTCGGTCATCCCTCCTTAAAAGTGATAGTAGAGTGTTTGCAGCGCTCCTGCAAGCAGAACTATCAGCACTCAGGAAAATCCCATCTGCCGAGATTATTTGCTGAAAGCTGACCGCTGAAAGCGGCTCTTCGCTGTTCGGAGTGGGTAACGAACGTGTCTACCCGTAACTGACAAAACCCTTTCTCTCGCCCGCTCGCTATCGCTCACTCAAGACGCAATGATCGCCAAGAATAGCACTACAACATCGCCTCTTGTTCTTCCTTCCTGTGCCTTTTTTCCCCTTGGCGCTCTCTGCGTCTTTGCGAGAGCATGCTTTTGCCCTTTCTCATTACCCTTCACTCATTACTTCTCACTGTTTCACGTCTCTGTGAGAGGCACTCTGTTCTGCCTAAGTATCTTCAACTACCCACTCAAAACAGCGAGGAACCCTGAAAGCTGATCGCTTTCTTCAACCAGGTAGCGGCGTGGCACCTCCCCGACGAAAGAGAACCTGGGGGGTGTAGTACATGACAAGCCGTTTACTACACCCCCCAAGCACATGAAGTCCGACACAACATTCTTAACTCTTAGGAAACCAGGAATCCAGGAAATGATTTGACTTTCTGGTGTATCGTTCCTGGCTTGTTGCCCTCTCATGGCTTCCTGGCTTCCTCATAAAAATTGCTGTGGCGTCGGGGTTTATCCCCGATGAAGAACGTCGGACATAAAGTTGCGAATGAGGAAAAAACTACGTTTAACCCCCGCTTGTGTCGAGGCTAAAGTACACCAGAGCCGCCAGGCCGGCAAAGATCAGCATATTTAGCCACCAGCTCGTCTCCTGGGTGGGCTCAGGAGAGACCGTCGGGTAGAGTTCCTCCCAGTAGATCCTCTCGCTCGGCTCTTCGAGGAGAGTTTCGCTCTCCTTTTCCTTTAAAGCTTGAGCGGTGAGCACCTCTGGCATCGTGAGAAACTCATCTCCCAGCCACTGTCGTGGCACCGGCCCAAGCGGGTTACCGTGAAGGGCGATCGCCCGCAGGGAGGCGGTGGGGAAGTTGAGCGTCTCGTCTTTTGTGCGGAGCGCGAGGTGCTCCAAGATCCCGGTGAAGGCGGAGAAGGGACCAAGGTAAACCCGCTCGTTTGTCTCAACGATCAGGCGGGGGAAGTCAAGCGTGATCTGGCGAACTGTGGAAAGTGGAATGTCAAACGCCTGCGGCGGGCCGAACGGCGATACCGACTGGGGAACGCTCAGACGGATCACGGGGGAAATCCCCGTGAGGCTCCCTTCCGCCGTCCTTCCAGTATTCGTCATGAGAAGCGCCGGTGCGGCAACGGTAGCCATCGAGAAGAGGAGAAGAAGAGAAAGCGCGATCGGTAAGCTTCTGTAAACCATATTCATTTCGTACCTCCGAACAAGATTTGCCGAACCCACTCTACAATAATACCTTTTGCCCATCCCTGTCAAGGATCGTAGATCGTTGACCTAGAAGTGGAACTCCTCCCCGACGAAAAGAACGTCGGACATAAAGTCCGACGCTACNNTCCGGACACCTGTCCCCCTCTCGCCGGACGCAAAGACGCATCCGGCCACACCAAGCTCCTTCATCAAGGGGAGTAGGCGACGCTAGGTTTAGGATGTAGTCATCTCCCATCAAAGGAGGTGGGAAACAAGTGTCTGGATTGCGGAGCCACTCAGGCGTTAGCCCCATCACCGCCTCTTACGGCCGCAAGAGATACTTGGTGCAACTTTAAAGTGATTCCTTCCGGACTTGACACGGGTTGCTGTGGTGTGCTAAGATGCTCGAAGTTTGTATCCATAATAGATGGGGTCGGTGTGGTGCTCTCTGGTCACTTGAGAGAAGGTGTGTGTCTTGACAGAAGGCTTTATAATGGGCTAGGATGGGATAAAAGCCTCATCCTTTAAGGATTAAAAGCAAGAAACAAAGGAAGGATACAGTGGGAGATAATGAGGGGGGTGGTACGAAATCTCGAACGAGAGTTCTTACCGAAGAAGGAGGTCAGTCAGCTTGGATGAAAAATGTCGAAGAAGTTTTTGCAAGCGAAATCGAAAACCCGAAGAAGGAGGTATGACCTTGAAAAAGAAACTAGTTATAGGAAGTGCCATGGTATTTTTGCTCATGGCGCTCTTTGCCCTGGCTACCCTCGCGACGTCCGCGGAGATATACTTTTCCTCGGACTCAAACGGGAATAACCGGGTAACACTGCTACAAGAAGGCGATGAGGTGTGGGTCGCTGTCTACGATCCGGATGAAGATATCGATTGTGATGTGCGCGACAAGATCTGGACCGATGTCAAGATCTTCGATCCCAAGACGGGCGCGTACATCGTCTGGGTCAGCTATATGGACGAAAACGGTGACGCAAACGGATTCGCGTATGATGACCCTGGATACTACCCGTTTAAGGGACACTACCCTGGTGGTCCGGTCGGTTACGTCGGGGCTGACTACCTGGAAGAGACCGGTGCGAACACAGGGTTGTTTGTGAGCAAGCGCGCCTTCCAGATCGGGACGCGGGAGGATTTTTCCCATCCCGAGTTTTCAACCCACGCGATCGTTCAGGAAGATTTCCAGTGGGGTAATTACGCTTATTCCTGGGATCCGAACACATTAACTGGGGTCAATGGTGGCATACGCGGCTGGTTTGACTGCCTGGGTAACTTCATGGAAGGGATGATGGGCGGTGAGGCACCACCTCCACCGCCACCACCACCACCTCCACCGCCTCCACCTCCTCCAGGTCCACCGCCTCCACCTCCAGCGTCTTTGGGCGCTAGTGTGGAGCCGATGCAGATTATCCCAACTGTGCCATATGAGTGGCCGTGCGGGCGGTTTGAGAACATGGACACGCTCGTCACGATCTACCAGGATCCGAACGATCTTGGGGATATCGTGGTTGGAATGGCCAAGATCATCGATACCGAAGCACAGCTTTACTGGAGCGGTGCCGCTGAGTGCGGTCCGATAACCCCTGGCCAGCCAGGAGCAAGCCCGATCTACAAGGATGCGAACTCCTCGGCGACGATCACGGTCGTTGACCCAGACGAGAACTTAAACTGCAACCGGGCGGAGTACGTGCCCGTGTTCATCATCGTCAACCCCGGTTCTTGGAACCCGGCGGATGACTTTACTGACGGTACAAGCGCCACCAACTTCTGCATGTTGAAGCGCCTCGGCGGAGTTGTTCCCGGTGCGAACAGCACACCCGGACGGGAGGAATCGATCCGTTGGTACAACATTTACGATAGCGGTATCGGGCCCAACTACCCCGACAACAACCAACCGAGGTCTGAGGGCGCTTACTACGTTGAGTACCCGACAGAAGCCGATGACAACGTCACCTATTTTGAGACTGACGATCCTGATGGTTTCGCCCGCGCGATGTTCTACGCGCATGAGACAGGCGTGGACACCGGCGTGTTTGAACTCAAGTTAAATAGCATACTGATCGACCTGGGGTTTGACAGACTGGATGTCTGCGACACGCTCGTCGCTTACTACTTGGACCCCAACGACTTTGACGACTTCAAGCTGGCTACAGCCTATATCGAGTCCACGGACTGCGCGAGCATCACCAACTTCACCAATGCGTTGCGCATGAATAAGTCCGAGTTCTGGCTCGGTCGCGATCCAGTGTACGTGCAAGTGATCGACTCTAACGCCAACGTCGACCCTTGCTGCCCAGAGCAGGTAGTGGTGCACATCTGCGATCCACACGAGGAAGACGACTCCGAATGGCTCATCCTTGATGAGACATCTTCAAATTCGCCCGTCTTCTTCTCCAACGCCGGATACCAGCTTTTACCGGTGTGGGACGCGCTCGGGGTGGGGCTGCCGGCCTCACGTGGCGGCTACCAATTGCAGCTTGACAACTGGAAGATAGAGGCGTTCAACGAGGATTCGATCTACGTACGCTATAACGACCAATGGTATGAAGAGGCCCAGATGGGTCTTTTAGGCGATAGCAATATCGCCTCAGCCTTCCCGCCGCAGATCGATAGAATACGTAAGGACAACGACGTCTCCTTCGACCTGATGGAGATCACTGACACCCAAGTCTTTAACGGCGCGACCGGCTCGGTCAACATGTACTTCCTTGACAGGCAGGGAAAAAGAGTATTCGGTTACACGAACTCTGACTGCATCTTTGTCGAGGTGGTTGACCCTGACCAGGATGAAGACCAGTACCGTCGCGAGCGAATCGACGCCTTCTGGGACGGCCAGCAGAACTTCCCGTTCGGGCCGTGGGACTATGCTGCAAACCACGCAGTCTGTGAGTTCTTCGATGAGGAGTTCCACCCGGTGAACGAGCTTCTGGGTGACACGAACATCTCCAATAACGGAACCCTGGCCAAGCTTTACATCCTGAACCCAAGAAACGGCCGCTGGGTACCAGTGGATCTGATGGAGTCCGGTGTGGCCACGGGTATCTTCCGGAGTGTGACCTGCATCGATCTGGTCACCCAGTACGAGTGCCTGCCGATGCTCGGTGCGCTGCCGGGCGACACGATGATCGCTGTATATCAGGACCCGTCAAACCACAGTGATTCGGCCTGGATCTCCATCAAGGTCGGCTGTGGCGGTGGCGGTGTGCCCCCGGGACAGGCCTCAACGACCAAGTTCACCGACCCCGAGGGCAACGTGGTGATGCAGTACACCGACGTTGATGACGTGTACGTAAAGGTCATCGACCCATCCCATGCCGGTGCGGATACCCTGACCGGTCTGGAAGTCGAAGGCATCGCTTATAACCTCTCCTACCTTGAGGGTGCGAACACTGACACGTTCATCACAGAGGCGATCAGCATGGCCGATCTCGGTGCAGTAGCCGGTGATACGATCACCGCGACCTACACCGATTCGACCGATCCGCTGGATTCATCCTCGCACACGGTCAGTATCATGGCCAGTGAGTTGGTGTTTGAGCCGGTCATTAAGCCTAACCCATTTGATACTGAAGTTACCTTCAGCTACGGGATAGGGCTTGTTGACTCGTTCACGGTCACCGTGTACGACGCATCCGGTCATCTTGTAGCGGAGCTTGAAGGTGTTTCAGGCAGCAATGAGATCACGTGGGACGGTGCTGGCCTTGCCAACGGTCCTTACCTCTGCGTGATGATGGTCGTTTCTGGCGAGGACACCCATATCGCCAAGAGCACGGTGTTCATCAACAAGTAAACAAGAGAGGGGTCTCTCCGTGGCCATAAATTATGGCCACGGAGAATCCCGATCGATAAAATAAGGGGGTAACAACAACGATGAAACGAGTGATAGTGATAAGTCTAACGCTCCTCATGGTTATCTCCGCGCTTGCCCTGGCTGATGGCACTGGTGCCTTCAGCGCCTTCAAGAGCGGGTTAGGTGCGCGAGCGCTGGCCATGGG
>DQCH01000023.1:0-369 GCA_003545155.1 Candidatus Acetothermia bacterium | reverse complement strand
TTCGGCCTGGGAGTCACGCACCAGTTCGTCGGTGCGACGACCATGTTTGCCAACCTCGGAATCGGCCTTTCTTGGGAGCGGGCTTCCGTTTCCAGCCAAGAGGTCGATGCGAACGGGGATCTGGGTGACGTGTTCACCTGGAACGAGTCGGCGATCATCGGTACCTTGGCGACGAGTGTTATGGATATGGGCCTTGCCGGTGCCAACGTCAAGTACTACATGGCCGATAGCGGTCTTGGCAGTACGGCCGATGGCTTCGGTTTTGACCTTGGCCTTCTTATTAACCTGGGCGAGATATTCACGATTGGTGTGAATGCGGCCGACCTTGGTGGATCGAAGATCACCTGGGATAGCGGCACACAAGACACC
>DQCH01000093.1 GCA_003545155.1 Candidatus Acetothermia bacterium | reverse complement strand
GGCCCCCAAACCCACGGGGATTCAATCTCCTGACCGAGGGCTAAAGCCGCAAGGACCATACTCAAGAAAAGCCCGACGAGAAGGACCGGCGTTCTTTTTCTAATGCACCCCTTTATCCTGTTCATCTCATCCCTCCCCGATCACGATCTAGTCTAGTAATTCGAGTGTTCTGCTCAAACTCTCTTCTCACGTTCTTTCGTTCAAGCATTCCCGTAACATTAACCAATTCTCTCACGTAGTGGGGCCGTGCGTCAATTCCAGCCTCGATAAAGGTATCGAATGCNNAACCATTGGAGGAGAACTGGCTATCGTGGTTCACAACACCACTCCTTTATCGGTCCGCTTGAACTAGGATCACCCCTCCTGCAACGCTAGAATAGGGCAGAGTACGAGGCACATCAAGGAGTGATGGGATGAGCGCCTTCCACAAGAGGCTCACTGCACCTGTTAGGGGAGATCCATGGTCAGGGGGATATCCGTAATGTCAAGCGCCATCGAAGCGGAGGAAATTACCAAGTCCTTTCCCATCGCTGGAGGAAAGATCCCTGTCCTTAAGCGGGTGTCAATCAACATCAAGACTGGAAGCTGGTCAACGATCATCGGGCCATCGGGGTGTGGAAAGACAACTTTCTTAAAGATCATGGCCGGGCTCTTGCAACCGGACTCCGGAAGAGTTCTGACCGATGCCGGAGAGGGGGACCCACGAGAACGAATCGCCTACATGCCACAGTCAGACACCCTGCTTCCATGGAGGACAGCGCTTGACAACGCCATTCTCGCATCGGAGATCGATGGCCGCCCGCGGGAGGAGGCAAGAGCAAAGGCGAAAAGGCTCTTCGCCCGCTTCGGCCTCGCCGGATTTGAAGCCCTTTATCCGGCCGAACTCTCAGGAGGGATGCGGCAGCGCCTCGCCCTCATCCGAACCTTCCTCGCTCACCGTGAAGTTCTCCTGCTCGACGAACCACTCGGCTCTCTCGACGCACTGACGAGGGCAACGCTGCAGGACTGGCTGCTATCGGTCTGGGAGGAACTCGGTAAGACAATCCTTCTCGTCACCCACGACGTAGAAGAGGCGATTCTCCTCTCCGATCGAATCCACCTTTTTTCCGCACGACCAGCCCACGTGCGGAAGGAATTCACCGTCGAGTTTCCCCGACCCCGCTCTCGCACCGCCGAGCCCCTCGTGAAACTCAAAGGGGAGATCCTCGATCTCATTCATGGGGAGGCGTTTAATGCCTAAGTTGCTCAAGGAATACAGTGGAACTTTCCTTCTCTTAGTCCTCTTCCTCCTACTGTGGGAGGTTGGGGTGAGGCTATTCAACGTCCCGTTCTACATTCTCCCCACCCCGAGTCGTATCCTCCTTGTCTTCTTCACAAATCTTAAACTTTTATTTTCTCACGCGTCGATGACAATCCTCGAGGTCGCGATGGGCATGCTCATCGGGGGAGCTGGAGGGATCGTGCTTGCCCTTGTCATTTTCTACTCCCCAGCCCTGGAGCGAGCAGTCTATCCACTCATTATCGCCTCACAGATGATCCCGATCTTTGCCATTGCCCCTTTGTTAGTGGTCTGGTTTGGCTACGGCCTCTGGTCAAAGGCGACCGTGGCCGCACTGATAGTCTTTTTCCCAATTGTCGTCAACGCAGTCGATGGGCTCCGTTCAGTGAGTGGGGAGACAATCGATCTGTTGCGCTCACTTCACGCAAGCGAGTGGCAGATCTTTCGAGTGGTGCGCCTGCCAGCCAGCCTTCCTTCCTTCTTCTCTGGGTTGAAGATCGGTGTTACTCTGAGCGTCGTCGGAGCGACAATCGGTGAGTGGATCGGCGCAAAGAAGGGGCTGGGGTATCTGATGATCCAGTCAAACGCCCTTCTGAGAATTGACCTTGTCTTCGCGTCGATTCTTACACTTTCCCTCCTCGGTTTGTTTCTTTTCGGAGCACTCCGTATCATCGAGCAGCATGTGCTGCGATGGCGTACTCGGGTTGAAGTGAACAAGACCTTAAGGGTCAAACAGTGAAAAAAATCTTTGCCACATCGATCGCTGTATCTGCACTCTGCGCGGCAATCGCTATTTCTTTGCTCCTCTGGCTGAGTGCGCCCTCCGCACCGAAGATCAGTGTGATCCTCGATTTTTTCGCAAATCCCAATCATGTCCCAATCTATGTAGCTGTGGAAAAGGGATTCTTCTCTGCAGAGGGAATTGAGGTAGAGATCCTCATCCCAGCCAACCCGAGTGACCCAGTTAAGCTCGCGGCGGCACGGACAGTCGATGTGGCGCTGACCCCTCAGATCAACTTCCTCATTGCCAAAGCAGCAAATCTCCCGTTGATCGCGATCGGTGCTCTGATTGAGACCTCGCTCGGTGGGCTGCTCAGTCTCAAGGAATACGAGATTGAAGAGCTCTCCGACCTGCGGGGAAAGCGGATCGGGTACTCGCTGGCTCCGCTTGAGCCAATCCTATGGCGCACAATGCTCGCCTCGGTCGACGTTGGCTCAGATGAGATCGAGCTTATTAATGTAGGGTTTAACACCGTCATTTCCCTTCTCTCGCACAGTGTGGACGCGATCGGCGCTTTTCGCAACTTCGAGCTTCCTCAAGTCGAGTTACTCGGTCACGAGTCGGTCTACTTTCCTCAGGAAGACTACGGTGTACCTGAGACCTACGAGATCATCCTAGCAGTGAACCAAAAACTGCTCGAAGAGCGCTCCGGAGAACTTCGCGCGTTCGTCGCCGGCCTGGCACAAGGGATCGCGTACACCAGGGAGCACCCACAGGAAGCGTTCGAGGTCTTCCTTCGTGCCCGTCCAGATCTCGATGATGAGTTAAACCGCCGCGCGTACGCGGCTACCCTTCCACTTTATGCGGAAAGCGCAAGGCACGATGCACCACAAAAGTGGGAGGGGATGCAAGGCTACCTCTTCCAAAACGGATTGATTGATAAGCTATTTCCACTCGAGGAACTCTATACCGACGAATTCCTTTAAAAACATTAAACAAGGAGGCAGGATGAAGAGGCGAAAGATGGGGAGGCTGGAGGTGATCACCGGCTGCATGTTCTCCGGGAAGACCGAGGAGTTGATCCGTCGGCTGGAGCGGGTGAGGATCGCCCGTGGGAGCGTTCTGCTGTTCAAACCAACAATCGATGATCGCTACAGCCAGCGGTCTGTTATCACCCACTATGGACGCGAGTTTGAGGCCCGTCCCCTCAAGCCAGGTGTTGAGTCACTCGACGCGCTGGTTGAGGCAGCCAGTGAGGAGGCGCTCCACAAGTGCTCCGTAGTCGCCTTTGACGAGGGGAATTTCTTCTCGGAGAGACTTCCCGAGCTCTGTGAAAAGCTAGTAGGGCAGGGCAAACGGGTGATCGTAGCCGGACTTGACCTCACCTTTGCTTGTGAACCGTTTGCCCCTATGCCGACCCTGATGGCCCTTGCCGACCAGGTGGACAAGCT
>DQCH01000119.1 GCA_003545155.1 Candidatus Acetothermia bacterium | reverse complement strand
CTGTTACTTCACGGATTCAGGTAAGAAACGTGCTCCGCGATATCGAGAGGAGAAACTCGCACAGCCGCGCGAGAATCGATGAAGCACAGCTCGCAAGTTCCAGACATGGTTCCCGCCAGCTATCCGAAACTCCTCGAAGAGATCAAGCAGAAGACCACCAAGGCGAGGATTCGTGCTTCGATAGCTGTTAACCGAGAGCTGGTGGAGCTTTATTGGAGCGTCGGCAGACTCATCGTTGAGCGATAGAAGGCAGAAGGGTGGGGGACCAAGGTCATAGAACGGCTTTCCGAAGATCTGCGAAGGGCCTTTCCTGAGATGGCCGGATTCTCGGTACGAAATCTCAAATACATGCGTTCACTTACGGAGGCTTATCCGGACCGAGACTTCGTGCAACAGGCTGTTGCTGGGCAAAGTGAAGGAGGTATTTCTGCCAAGGCTGGTGACAGAAATGTCGAAACGAGTCGTTTAAGGATGCAGGGTTTCGGCGCATGGGTGGCAATGCTGCAGCAACCGGGAAACGGATTGCACGGGTAGCGGTTTGGACAAGGCTGCCTTGCATATGAGGGCATGCCTCATCCATACTAAAGGCAGCCTTGAATATAAGCATTTCGTGGGCCCATATTAAAGCTTGCAATGAAGTTGACACCTCCTGCTCTAACGGTTGTACTATGGAAGTCGAAGGAGGTCGCTATGCCTCTCAAGCTTCCGAAATACGTCGATACAGTACGTCGCCTCATTTACTGGCAGTATGCCCAGCTCATCGCTAAGGCCGCCGGTTTCGCGGGCAGCTATGGCTTCGTGCTCTCTCGCTACAAGAAGCTCGACGACGCCGTCCTCGACGCCTACGGCTGGCACCACGACCTCACCGACGACGAGATCTTCGAACGCCTCCTCGCTCTCAACCTCGAGCGGACAGCCGGCAGGGAGGGCGGAACTGCATGAGCTCCAGTTCGGACTCGGGAAGCAAGCTTGTGCGCTACTTCGTCGATGAATCCGGAGATCCCACGTTGTTCGATTCCAAGGGTCGCACGCTGGTCGGGACGAGTGGGTGTTCGCGATTCTTCATCTTGGGCCTCCTCGAAGTGGAGGATCCGAGTGGCCTGGCGGAACGTCTCAGCGCCCTTCGGTCCAAATTGCTCTCTGACCCGTACTTCCAGGGAGTACCCTCAATGCGGTCCGACGCGAAGAAGACGGCTCTCGCGTTTCATGCCAAGGATGATCTGCAGGAGATACGCCGAGAGGTGTTCACCCTTTTGGTGGACGAAGATGTGAAGTTCTTTGCGGTCGTGAAGAGCAAGAAGGCCACGCTGAGCTACGTCAGGAGCAGGAATCTCGCCGACCCCGCGTACCGCTATCACCCAAACGAGCTGTATGACTACCTTGTTCGTTGCCTCTTCCGCGACCGCCTTCACCAGTACGACCAGTACCGTATCATCTTCGCACGCAGGGGAAGAAGGGACCGCACACAAGCTCTGAAAGCCGCACTTGACCAAGCGGGTAGGCGGTTCGCTGAGAAGTGGGGACGTGAGTCTACTGCGGCAATAGACGTGGAGTCTTCCGCAACCTCTGACCACGGTGGCCTGCAGGCTGTCGACTACTTCCTCTGGGCTCTCCAGCGGCTTTACGAGAAAGGTGAGGACCGCTTCATCCGGATGCTGTGGCTTCGCTGTCGTCTTGTTCGGGACATCGATGACACACGTAAGGCCAAGTACGGCGCGTACTACGACAAGAAAACGCCGCTTAACGCGGCGCTTCTCTACGGTCATCCAGGGATATAGGAGTCTTCAGCCTCAGCCGAAGGCTCACACGGCATAGAGCCGAGTTTCGTCCCTGGGTGTATCAACATACTCTTCGGATTCGAGTTTGTCAAGTTGTCGAGCTCTGGAGACGCAACCCATGATTCCTCAAGGAGCAGCCTGACAAAACCGAGCCTCTCGCCGAGGCGCAGAGTAAGAATGATTCAGGTAAACCTCATGTCCAGCGAGTTGAACTGAGAAAGCTTGGCGTTCTTTGCGTCTTAGCGAGAAAAGCCTGAATGCCGGGGACGCATACCATGATTCCTCAAGGAGCAGCCTGACAGAACCGAGCCTCTCGCAGAGGCGCAGAGCACGCAAAGGACTGCCAAAGCAGGGGGCTTCAGGGTTCAATTCCCTGAAATCAAGAAGTACTTGGCGTTCTTTGCGTCTTAGCGAGAAAAGCCTGAATTCTGTGAACGCAAACCTCAATCCGACCACAAGTCGCCTCAATCAGTGTCGGTAGACGTTCTTTCGGTGACCAACCTTAACCACAACGACGAGGAAGGCATCATCCTGAACCTCGTAAATGATGCGGTAGGAACCTTGGCGGACTCGGTAGCGCTCCTGATCCGTGAGTTTCTCGCACCCGTTGGGGCAAGGGTTTACAGTAAGCGTCTCGATCCGTTTCAGGATTCGCCGAACGTCCTTCTTGGAAATGGCGCGGAGGTCCCTCGCGACGGACTTCTTGACCAGAAGTCTATATCTTTCCATGCACTTTCAGGCTCTTCAGTAGCGCCTCGTACGTGATCGTCGGCTCGGCTGCCCGCTCCTCGAACGCCGCCAAGTCCTCTTGGTCCTCCCGAAGCGCTTGCCGTACGGCGTCATTGACGAGGTCGGAGATCGAGCGCTCTGTGTTGGCCGCCTTTATCCGCAAGGCCTTGTGCAGCTCAGGATCGAAGTAGATGGTCGATCGCTTGTTCATCGGGCTCACCCCGTGTGACATTCTAGCGTCATAACATTAAAACGTCAAGTTGCCCCGAAACGTCTGCGGTCTTGCCCAGTTCAAGGGAATTCCGAGGACGAAACCCCCTTTCTAAACCGCGATTCAATAAGCCGAACTCCTTGGTGAAGACAGGGTAGAATAGAGGTTAATAATGAGTGATCTCCGCATCTTGGCAAAGAACCTTAGAGCACTTATACTTCCCGGTTTCTGACCCCGCTGCCTTTGACTGAAGCAGGAAACGCGAAATCGTCTTCCGTTTCAGATCTTTCCAGGAATCTTCAACTCGATCGATGCTTACACGAAACGTGTGGTGCACGCGTAGATCGATCAAAACGGCGGGGGCTCCCTGCTTCCCGCTTTGTCACTTAGGATGGCTATCTTTCTATCCGTCTCTATTTAGGTTTTCTGGGTAATGGTGGGACAATGAGAGGAGAAATCTGTGGATAATCATTGCTGATCAACCAGTTACGTGTCCGCACTTCGGGCACTTTCCTGGATGACAGACACGACAGTAGACCTTACCGCATTGGGTGCATGGTCCATAGGCTTCGGGGGTCACCAAGTGCAGTTGGTCATCGCAAACGGAGCGCGGCCGTTCCCAAGTATAGCTGTATTCGCAGGGCGCCTGTTCCAGTTTGCGCGCCAGTGGGTTCCAGTCCAGGGCGATACGGCGCTCGCCCTTGCGCCGTCGGATCGATATCTCGAATCGCTGTACCGGCATGATCAGCTCCAGCGTCTGTATCCACCTGCATTCCACGCTCATGGCATACTTCTGCCGCAGGTCGCCCACCTTAGCCTGATACTCGCGGAGGATGGCTCGTAGGCGTTGCTCAGTATGCTTCTGCTCGGAGCGTTGTCTCTCGGTCAGGTCAGGCTTTTGCTGGAGTTGGTGCATACGTTCAAGCGCCTCTTGACGTAGCTCCGAGTGGTAATTGAAAATGCGTCTCAGGTCGCGCTCCTGGCGCCGCTGCATGCTGCCAAGAAAGCGGTCCAAGCAGTGGCGGATGCGCGTTGGCAAAGCGCGGTTTAATACTGTAGTGAGACGCGCGATTCCCCAGGGGGAGGGGAGTTGTATCCCTTCAGGAAGGGTGGTGTGTTCGTTGGCTTTCTCCGCCGCGGCGTACAACAACGGGTCGAGCAGGTTGTCCAGGGTGCTGCCATTGTTCAGATTGATACCCAGATGCAGTATGCCGTCCCGCTTTTCGTCGGAGATCGCGGTGTAGCGGAAGGCGATGATCAGATAGCGGGTCCAGGCAGGGGTCACTCCTTTGAGGCGATAGGTGGCATTTGTTAGTTCCAGCGTGTGTTCTACGATCCGCTCGGGGTTGGAAGGAGCGACGCTATCCACATCCAGGATTTGGCGGGCGAGGCGACCGCGTGTGCCCACGACTCGTTCCAGGCGGTTCATCCAGTCGGATTCCAGCGTCACGCGTTGCGCGTGTTCGGGCAATTCGGCACCAAAACCGAGTCGCGCCAGTTCCGGAATCTCCAGCGTCTGTTGCAGCGCCGGTGGGATCATCACTTCCAGACCGTCGGGCGCGATGCGCTCTGTGACTGCACCTTCTCTCTCCAACACCTTCTCGACAAAACTCAGTAGCTCAGCCATCAGCTCTCAGTGTAGGATTCATTGCTTGCAACGCTCATTGTTAGGCGGTCTCGAATTCCTCGCCAAACAGTTCATCGTCCAGGACCTTGACCGCTTCGTATTTGGTCTTGGCTGCGACCATGCGCTCACCCAGGGCGTCGAAGACGGCGGGTCGTTCATGGTCGGTGGTGTCTAGCCAGGCATCGAATACCATGTTGGCGAAATCCTGCTTGTCCTCCATTTCACCCAGGATGGCACCGATCTCACCGACCACTAGCTCAAACATGTTGATCTTCTCGTCCAGGATGCGTAGCACCTGTTCCTCCACCGTGCCGCGCACCGCCAGATTGAAGATGAACACCTCGCGTTGTTGACCGATGCGATGAATACGCCCGATCCGCTGCTCGATGATCATCGGATTCCAGGGCAGATCGAAGTTGATCAGGGTGTTGCAGAACTGCAGATTGCGTCCTTCGCCACCGGATTCGCTGCATAACAGCACGTGTCTTTCCTCGCGGAAGCACTCGATCGCCGCGTCCTTTTCCGGACCTCTCATGGAGCCGTCGAAGCGTGCAAAGGCGATCTTGCGCTCGTTCAGCAGGCCGGCCAAATGCGCCAAGGTCTCCCGGTGGTGGACGAAGACTATCTTCTTCTCGTCGGGGTTCTTCTTTAAAAGATCGAGCAACGCCTGTTCCTTGATCCCGCAGGAGATGGCCGTGTAGCGCTGGTGCAACGCCTGCCATGCGGGCTCTTCCTTACGCCTCGTCGCGAACCGCTCTACCGCGGCTGCTGCTGCGGCCGGTGAGGAGCCGGCGGCGCTTAGCAGATGCTGCAATGCCAGCCGCTGTTTCCCAGCACCCTGAGCGTGGGCGGCCCGGAGCCGCCTCGTGATCTCATGGTAGCAGGCCGTCTCTTCGTCGTCTGGGTCGAGACGCAGGGTCACGGCCTGTCGCGGCGGGAGGCGCACATCGACGAGGGAACGGGTATTGCGGATCATGACATCGCGCATCAGGTCGTGCATCCGTTCCCGGTTGGCGGGGATGCGGGGTTGTCCCGGCGTCATATAAGCACTACGGAACTCCCTCTCCGTCTTGAATATGCCCGGTTTGAGCAGGGTAAGCAGGTTGTAGAGCTCTACCAGGTTGTTCTGCACCGGAGTCGCCGAGAGCAACAACAGAAACCGCTTGTGCAGACCGTCCACCAGTCTCCAATTGTTGGTGCTGCGGTTCTTCAGGTGGTGGGCCTCATCGACGATGATCATGTCGTAGCGCTGCTTTCTCAGACGTGCGAAGTGCTCCTTGCGGCGCGCGGTGGCGATAGAGGCGATCACTTTGGGCTGCGCCCAAAATTCTTCCGGGGCGGTGCGGAGGAGGGAGTTGTAGCTGGTGGCGAAGTTGATGTCGAACTTGGTCTCCATCTCCTCGTGCCACTGCCCGACGAGTGACGCCGGGGTCAATATCAACACGCGCTCCACCATACCGCGCAGCATGTATTCCTTAAGTACCATCCCCGCCTCCACGGTCTTGCCCAGTCCTACCTCGTCTGCCAGCAGCACCCGGCCACGGAACTGCTTTAGCACCTTGCGCACCGTCTCCAGCTGGAACCAATAGGTGTCCACGCCGTGCAGTTGCGGCAGGCACAGCAGTTCGTCGAAGCCACCCAGGAGGTTCAACCGCGCGAATTCCCGGCGTAGGTGATACCAGCGACCGGCATCGGCGTTTGACGGCGCGATACCGTCGGGCAGGAGTACATCCTCCACGGCCAAATCAAACTGGAGGGGGAGATTCGCTTCAGCGCGGGAGAGTTCGGGGAACTGCTCCTCGAGCGCGGCGAAGGCCGCTGGGGCTTTAATGGTAGCGGCATTCCCGGCAGTGACCACGACGGGCGCGTCTTCTTTCTTTGTGGGCATACGTGTAGCGTTGTAGGGCTTCCTTTCCCCTTGTCTGGTGATCTGCTGCATCCTAAAACGAATCTCAGTGATCCAGTGAACGATCCACTCACCAAGGAACTCACCACAGGGGGTGCAGTCAACCGCCGTATCGAGCCGGTCCAACCGGTGCTGTTTCAAGATGTTATTGGCCTGGGGCCAGCGACCCTGCTGCGCGAGGGCGAGCGCCTTGTACAGATGATCGTCGCTCCGGGGAATATAGCGCTTATTCAAACGCTTCAGAAAAGTTAATGCCCGTGCCGGCTTTTCCTCAAGCAGGGCTGCCAGTGCGCCGAGATTGAGCAACGCTGCATCGGTCGGATAGGCACGAATCGCCTCTTCGGCCAACGCCAGCACCCGCGCCCTTGCCCCCTTCTTTGCAACCAGCTCAAATATCTCGTAGTGCCGCTTATCGGAATCAGACAATATCAATTCCGGCTGACTATTCCCTTTATGCCCCATCTCAAGTCACGCCCCAGCTGTCACTGTAATAATATGGAGAGTTGAACACATTTTCGGCCGCTTGTGACAGAATCGCAACCTCTGCCTGAAGCTCTCCTCAAGCTCCACTTGAGTGAACACCCTTAACATCGGCACCAGGCCTTGCGATGCAACACCCCACTTGGCTCCTGCCCATAAACTTGTATGCTTGGAAGGTATGCGCCCCGGAAAACCAGTCTTAGCAGGCATACCCTGGGTATTCGGGGAACATAACATTTATCTCTGGGTGGATTCCGTCCTCTGACGGCGAAGAACCCGGCCAGCCCAAGTTCGCCAACTGGCCTCCCCACATCCACCCACCTACAGGAGGTTCAATGATGGTTCGGTTCTTACACACCTCAGACTGGCAGATCCACCTACCTGATATCCAGCGGCCGTTTATCTGGAAGAACACCAAGGTTCGCGGTCTGTGCTGCCTGGTCCCATAACCGTTAATGGCCTTTAAGGCCAGCGCAGGATACGCAACCCCACTTTGGTGATTCCCTTCTCGACAATGCCGAGCTTTTCCGCTGCGCCTTTGGAAAGGTCGATGATCCGTCCTTCGATAAATGGGCCACGGTCATTGATGCGAACCACGATACTCCTCCCTGTCGAAAGCTCAACCACCTTAACAATCGTCCCGAAAGGGAGGGTCTTGTGAGCGGCGCTAACCCCATACATGTCGTAGACCTCGCCGTTCGCCGTATGGTTCCCGTGGAATCCCGGCCCATACCAAGAAGCGATCCCCACCTCATAGTAAGGACCAGCCACCTGGTAGAGAACGACCAGTCCGATGAGGGTAACCGCTGAGATGAGGTAAAGAACCCATTCTTTCATCGCATCGATTATAGGGGCAACAAGTGCCTCTCACAACCGCTTACGCTGTTTTTAAAAATGACCAGAGCCGGTCGACTACGATGTGAATCTGATTGGGAAGATATAGACCGCACAAAACCGGCACAATAATCGGCCTCACCTGTGAAAAGGGGTGCAGTGGCCGCCCAATGATAAGCCCAATCCCCCAAGAGATGACAAGGACAATTGCCCCCAGGTAGAGGATTCGCGTCAGTGGTCCGAAAAGGAGGTGGTGCGAGAGGCGGCGATGAGGGAAGATCTTTGCATAAGGAAACCAGAGGATGCGCCCGATCCCCCAGCGTCGAGACGCGCGGCTTTGCAGAAGGTCAAGATCGGGGCTCAAAAAGAGACTGGAGAACAGATAGGCAAACAGGAATACCGCTCCATCGCGCCAGTGAATGATCCCCCCACGCTCAAGAATGGCGACCCCGATTGTGGAGGCCGCCAACAGTATCATCTCTATCTTTAGGTGCACCCTTGCCCCGGGCATGATGTGAAGAATATAGCGATCCATTCAGCGTTTTACAAGAAACGATCTCACCTTGACGCAAGTAAGAGCCCCGGGTAAAATACCTTTAGCAAGCCACAGGTGAGAGTGCTAACAACAACTCTAAAGAGGAGGAAAGCAGATGAAGATCAAACCGTTGGGGAAAAGAATTCTGGCAAAGAAAATCGAAGAGGAAGAGCGCAAGACCTCTGGGGGAATCGTCCTCCCTGAAAGCGCCAAGAGCGACAAGGTCATACGGGGTAAGGTCTTGGCCATAGGAAGCGACGAAAAGATTGAGGTCAAAGAGGGGGACGAGATCATCGTCTCGAGCTTCGCCGGAACGGAGATTGAGTTTAAGGACGAGAAACTCCTCTTGGTCAAAAGCAGCGACGTACTAGCGGTTATTGAATAACTAAGGATAAAGGGGGCTTTAAAAATGGCAAAAGAAGTGATATTCAGCGAGGAAGCCCGTCGTAAGATGATGGGGGGAATTGACAAACTCACCGATGCAGTACGGATCACGCTTGGACCGCGCGGTCGCAACGTGATCATCGACAAGAAGTTTGGCAGTCCCGACATCACCAACGATGGAGTAACGATTGCGCAGGAGCAAGAGTACAAGGACGAATTCGAGAACATGGGGGCCCAGCTCGTCAAGGAGGTCGCCTCTAAGACAAACGACATCGCTGGCGACGGCACGACCACGGCAACGATTCTCGCGCACACCATGATCGAGGAAGGCTTCAAGAACCTTGCCGCCGGTGCAAACCCAATGGAAATGAAACGCGGGTTGGAGAAGGGAACGGCTAAGGTCGTTGAGTCGCTGAAGGGGCAGAGCCGCGCTCTTAAGACTAAAGAGGAGACGGCACAGGTGGCAACCATCTCCGCCAACGACGAGTCCATCGGGAAGATCATCGCCGATGCCATGGAGGCAGTGGGTGAAGACGGCGTGATCACCGTGGAGGACTCGGACACGATCGAAACCTACTACGAGGTCGTCGAGGGAATGCAGTTCGACCGTGAGTACATCTCCCCCTACTTCGTGACCGATCCTAAAAAGATGGAGGTCCTCCTCGAGAACCCCCACATCCTAATTACCGACCAAGAGTTAAAGAGCGCGATCGACATCGTCCCGTTGTTGGAGAAGGTAGCCCAGTCGGGCAAACCATTCCTGGTCATCGCTAAGGACGTCACTGGGGAGGCACTGACAACGCTTGTCTTAAACAAGCTTAAAGGTACGCTGACGAGTTGTGCAGTGAAGGCCCCAGGCTTCGGCGACCGTCGCAAGGCGATGCTTGAAGATCTCGCCATCCTCACCGGCGGCACGGTGATCGCCGAGGACGCGGGGATGCAGATCAAGGACACAACGCTCGACATGCTTGGGCGGGCCGAGAACGTGAAGATAGACAGCAACGACACCACCATTATCGGTGGCAAAGGCTCAACGGACGCCATCAAGGGACGGATCGAGCAGATTGAGGCTCAGGTCGAGACTACCGATTCCGACTACGATCGGGAAAAGCTAGAGGAGCGCAAGGCAAAGCTCGCCGGCGGGGTCGCCGTGATCAAGGTTGGCGCCCCCACTGAGACCGAGCTGTCCGAGAAGAAGCACCGCATGGAGGATGCACTCGAAGCGACAAAGGCGGCCGTCGACGAGGGGATTCTCCCTGGTGGTGGCGTTGCCCTAGTGAGCGCGGCCAAAGTAATAGAGGCCCTCAAGCTCAAAGACGACGAGGCAGTGGGAGGAAAGATCCTCCATCGGGCCCTGGAAGCCCCCTTACGTCAACTGGCAGATAACGCCGGCTTCGAGGGAGCAATTGTGGTCGAGCATGTCAAGGCAGAGAAGCCGGGAGTCGGGTTCGACGTCCTAGTTGAGGATTACCGAGACATGTTCGAGGCCGGAATCGTCGATCCAACCAAGGTGACCCGTTCTGCATTGCAAAACGCGGTCTCGATCGCCGGAATGCTCCTCACCACCGGCGCCCTAGTCGCTGAGATCAAGGAGAAGGAGGAGATGCCGGCAATGCCTCCTCAACCCCCGATGTACTAAACCTAGCAACTTGTCCTTCCCCCTTCGCCTGACTAAGATCGGGCGAAGGGGGTTTTCTTTGCGCAAGCGACGAAGGATCGGTGTAGCACTCGGCGGTGGCGGAGCGCGTGGCTTTGCCCACCTCGGTGTACTCATCGCCCTGGAAGAGAACGACATCCCTGTCGATGTAATCGCCGGAACCAGTATAGGAGCGACGATAGGGGCAGCAAAGGCGATCGGGACGGACCTTGATAAGCTAAATCAGCTTCTCTCTTGCCTTAACTTAAACGAGCTATTACAGATCTCAGAGAGCACCATGCGCGAGGTGCGACGGGCCATCGGACGCGGGATGGTAGAATACGTTCGTGGATCAAGCTGGCGCGAGGAGGAGACCGCCCCAGAGAAACTGGCCCGCATGTATGAACTCTTTTCTTTGTTGACCGCCAAGAAGAGCTTCTCCGAGGTTAAGATCCCGTTTGCCGCCGTGGCAACTGATTTAGAGAGCGGAGAACGGGTCGCGTTGACCGAGGGCAAACTTTATCATGCAGTGACCGCAAGTGCCGCAGTCCCAGGCATCTTCTACCCCGTTGCTCACGAGGGGCGATACCTGATCGACGGTGGAATCATCGATAAGATCCCAGTTGATGTGACGATCGATATGGGAGCTGAGGTCGTGATCGCTGTTGACACCAGTTCACCACTGACGCGTCGCGTTGACACCAGCTTTGATGCCCTCTTCCAGGCGCAACGAATCACCTCCCAGCGACTGACCACTCTTCAGCTCGAACAAGCACGCAAACGGCTTGACGGACGCCTCCTCCTGCTGCAACCGGATGTAGGCTGGATAACGATGTTCGCTTTCGAGCACTTACAAGACGCGGTGCGCGCCGGCAAGGAGGAAACCCTTTCTCACATCTCCACGATCAAGAAGTTGTGCGGAATCCGCAATCGTTCGCCCAGCCACCATTGATAAGAGAGAAGGTCGAACTCACCCTCTCTTTAAGGGCTCCTCACGGTTAAGCTAAGGTAACTAGAGAGAAAGACTCAAGAGATGGGGCTCTCGCAGAGACGCAGAGGCGCAAAGAATGACGGAAAACGAGATAGGAAAGATCGTTGTTGATACCGCGGTGTCGGTCCACCGAGACCTTGGACCTGGTTTACTGGAAACGGTCTATGAGGTAGCGTTAGCTCATGT
>DQCH01000127.1 GCA_003545155.1 Candidatus Acetothermia bacterium | reverse complement strand
CCGAACACCAACCAGGCGTCGGTTGGATGACGCGGTTCTTCACAGCCCATCGGGTGCTTTCCCAGGCGATCGGCGAGCTCGATCGTGTCCAACTCGTCGATAACACCGTCTTCATTAAGATCACCCAGTAGCAGTGCGTAGCCGTGATCGTGTAGCCAGGCGAGGATCGTCGCTGCCTCAACTGCTCTACTGTACTCCCAGTTATTGTCCCACTCTGGCTTACTCGCCAGGCTGATCAATTGCAGGTCCTCCACCACGAAGCTTGCTGGTGGGCCCTCTTGGGCAAAGGACAGGAAACCCATAGTGATACAAAGAATCACTATGGCGATGAGGCTTGCGTGCAATCTCGGCTTCATTGTCTCTCCCTCCAACGTTCAAATTCGGAGCGTGATACGATGATTCTACATGCACATCTGCGGACCCTTTACGTCGTTTACTCCGTCCTTCTAGTATAGGGACGAAAATGGATCTGTCAACAGGAGACAAAGGCCTCTTTATCGAGGTCCACTTCTTTTGATCCTTAGCGGTCGCACAAGGCAGAAGCATCTTTCATCGATCGGGAAAGCTTAACATCCTCGGGATCGACCCTTGTTGAAGCGGGCGGTGGCTATGTTTATTATCATCAGTTATCCAAACTGGGCATAAGGTCGACCACACGGTGGGTGCCGATGCCGAACAGGCGATGACGAGGAAGATGATACGAGGACTGATCTTTGACTTTGACGGGCTGATTTTGAACACGGAGGCCCCGGTATTTCAGTCCTGGCAAGAGGTATTTGCTCGTTACGGCTGCGAACTCACCCTCACCAACTGGGCAGACTGCATCGGACGTTCGCCGGAGTCGTTCGATCCCTGCGATCAGCTGGAGGAGTCCATTGGACAGGCGCTTGATCGTGTGGCTATCCGCACTGAGCAGCGACGCCGTGAAATGGAACTGATCGATGCGGAAACAGTGCTCCCTGGGGTAATGGATTACATCACCGCTGCAAAGCGGCTGGGGTTAAAACTTGGCATAGCTTCTAGTTCCTCGCGCGATTGGGTCCTCGGCCATCTCTGTCGCCTCGGTTTGGACGCACAGTTTGATGCCATCCAATGTGCTGAGGATGTGGTGCACACAAAGCCTCATCCTGACTTATACCTTGCCGTGCTTGGTGAGCTTTCACTTAAGCCCTTTGAGGCGGTTGCGTTGGAGGATTCCCCCCATGGGGTTCGCGCGGCAAAACAAGCTGAAATCTTTTGCGTCGTGGTACCCAATAGCCTAACCGAGGAGCTTCCGCTGGATCACGCGGATCTGATGCTTCCCTCGTTGGCAGAGGTTCCCTTAGAGGAACTGCTTTTTAGCATCGAGCAGGAACGCCGCATCCGAGGCGTGTGATCCCTGATGGCGGAAAACAGGATCGATAGGAATCCAATAACCTATGAGGAATCCAGGANNAGGGTGTTCTAAGCTGATTGCTGATCGCTGAGAGCTGATAAATCCTTGGCTATCTTAGCGTCTTGAGTGAGTGAAACGAACGGGCGAGAGAAAAAGCTTATGCCTCTCGCAGAGCCGCAGAGACGCAAAGAACGGCGGAAAACAGGATCGATAGGAATCCAGTAACCTATGAGGAATCCAGGAATCCATGAGAAAGCTAAGGGTGTTCTAAGCTGATTGCTGACGGCTGAGAGCTGATAAACCCTTGGCGATCCTAGCGTCTTGGCGAGAGAAAGGCTTCAGCCTCTCGCAGAGCCGCAGAGAACGCAGAGGGTGAAAATCTATAATCCTTGGCGATCTTGGCGTCTTTGCGAGGAAAAGGGGCTTCCCTTGCTGGTTACCCACACCTGCCTGCAGCAGGCAGGCCAGATAGCGAAGAACCTATTTAAACTTCACTTTTTGGGAACACATCGGCAAAACGGTTACCCGCAATCAGATTATCGTGCATCTTTATGTTTTCCACGTAGCTTCCGATGTGGACCCCCTCACTGTTTTCGGTAATCGTACAGCCGGTGATGATGAGGTTCCCCACGGATTGTGCCTCGATCCCAAAGCTCCCGTTATTGAGAACCTGGCAGTCCTCTATCCGTAACTCCGTGATCTCTCCCCGCGGGCCGATGATGTGAATCCCCATCCATTCATTTCCCTCAACTCTACAGTTCCGGATAGTGATCCGATCGATCACCTCACGGTTAACCTCGATCCCGTGCCCACTTAAGCCATACATGCGCTCTCCAACGACGGCGATTCGATCGAGGGTGACCCGATCGGCGTCGATCTCAACCGTCCCGTGGATTATCGCCTGTTCCTCCGCCGCTTCCTCTGTGGTGATCGTGATCCCCGGGGTAAAGACCCACAGAGCGATGGGATACGTTCCAGCGGAAAGGACGATCACATCGCCGGGATGGGCCTCGATGCGAACGTCGAACCAGTCGGCATCGCGGAAACCATGACTCCCCGGCCAGGCCGCAAACTCCAAGGGGACAGGCTCGTCTTCTCCTTTTACCTGTTCGTAGAAAGCCTCCGCGATAAGGATGGTGCCGGAAAGCGTCATCTCACCAGGAAGATGGATCGTCTCAGCAGAGACCAGCGGGGAGATAGAGGTAACGACAACAACCACGAATGCGACAAAACATCTCATAAACAGGACCTCCTTAAACCCCAAGTCTAGATGAAAGAACTGCTAAGGGCAATAAAGCCGTGAGCAATTGCCTCCTGCTCCCTAATCAGCAGCTAGACAGAGAGGGTAAAGTCAATCTCGAAGGTTAGCTTTGTACTGTCCTTCTCTGGTTCTTCCCAATAGACTACGCGTTTCCACAACGATGATAGACAGATCTCCAGATCGTCTGTGATATCCCCCTTCCAGGAGAGATCAACGCTTCGGCTCTCCTTTGTGAGGCTCTCCCCACCAGGAGTAAGGGTGGTCTGTTGCGTCTCATCGCTCAGTTTCACTTGGAACGTTCCTTCCCCGAGCTTCCAGGAGGCGTCAAGGTCTAAGTCTTCCTCCCTGTAGGCGGGCTTGTCAGAGTCATTGGGGTAATGGGTCACTTTTTGCGTTAGTTTTGCTGTTACCCCGAGCTCGGTGAGGTCAAAACTAAGGGTGAAATCACCTTCCTGTACCTGTTTGTCCTTGACCGCATCATGGGGATAGGTCGTCTCCTGTTGAAAGAGCCTTGAGGTAAGATCGCAGCACTCATGTTGGGTTTCGACCTTGATCTCCCATTCTTCCAAAAAACGGTTCTTGGTCTCTGCATGGGGGTAGATTAGCTCTTCCTGTTTGAGTGACCCGGTGAAGGTGGAGGCCTCCTCTTCCCTCTTGTAGGTCGCCTCCCCTGTTGTCGTATCACGATCAAGGAGGCTGTCCGCTGGATAGAGCTTCCTCTCCCATTCTGCGTCGATTGCCACCTCCCCACCGCGGAAAGGAAAATCAAGCGCCAGCGGGACATTAAGCTGGCGCATTCTCTTACGGGGGAGAATAGGAAGCGCCCTATCGTTAAGCGTCTGCGCGGTCTTCCCCGTTATCTTACACTCCCATTTCGCATCGTAGACTCGATCGATGAAATCCTCCAACTGGTCGACGGCCCCTCTGCGATCCCCGGCCACAAGTTCCCCCAATGCGCCCTCTTCTCCTAACTCCTTTAACAGGTCGTCTTCCAGCCCAGCAGGAAGCCCCAACGCGCGGACCTCGTCGATGAGGCTCTGAATCGCTGCGATCGTCTGTGAAACCCGGGCGGGCTCAATCTCATCGTCGATACAGTTCGGGTAGAACTCGGAGTCAAAGGAGACCGACCCCGATGCCGCCCAAGGATCGCGATCCCAAGAGAGCGCAAGGTCGAGACTGTGGCTGATCCTGTCTTTATCGTCCTTCAACCGGTCCGTGTAATCACGATGTTCCTGCTCGTAGTTGATAGAGGTTCCCCAGTCCTCATCTTCAAAGCCCGCCCCAATCTCCAAGTCCGTCGTATGAACATCCTTGCTCGGGGCACGGTAGTCATCCGACTCCCAAGTGAGCGTACCATCGAGGTCAATACCCCCAACCGTTGTTGATAGATCTACACCCCACAGGTTCTCCGTCCCCCGTTCGGCAATCTTTTGCAACAGCAAATCAACCTTTTTCCGTATCCTGCCCACTTCTTCCTCCTTGATCATCTCGCCACGGTATTGATCAACACGGGCTAGAAGCTTCTCTAAATCGCGAATATAGTCTGCCTTGTTGCCATCGGCAAGGTGAAGAACGGTTTCCCGCAACAGGCTCGCGATCTGCGGCTTCACCTCATCCCTTGCATACAACCTAACCTTGCTCGCGATGTACTCAAGGTAGTCGTAGCGCTGCTCGATCGGCTTAGCAAGGGCGAGGAGCACCCCCGCCTTCGTACGAGAAAGTCCGCTGCTATCCTCTACAGGATCGATGACCCCATCGTCGAGCTGGTCTTCGATGATCTCAAGCTCGTCTTCCAGCGCACTGATTGAAATAGGATCCACCATATCCCTGATTGCCGCAATCGCGGCTTCGGCCTGCCCGAGTGCCTGTTCTAGTGCGTCTTTAAGCGTGCCTGGAGGCAGGGTGTCTGTCTCGCTGCGAAGGGCATTGAGCGTCCGAAGACTCACTCCACTTAAAACCCCTTCCACGGTGTAGTCCACGTCCATCGATACATCCGCAAGCGCAGAGGAAAGAGTAAGCTGTAATTCCACCTTGAGCCTTTGCTCGGCAAGGCCTACGATGTCCCGGGTGAAGGAGAGCGCATTCTCCTGTTTAAAATCGATCGTTTGCGAGAGGACCGGCAGGGTTAGAAAAAGGGAAAACAAAGCCCAAATCACAAAAAAGCTTCCAAAGAAGCCATCCTGCTGCGAGCCCATCTTTCACCTTCTCTTAAATTGGAGACCTATATAAGACTATTCCTCTTATGGTTGAAATCAAAGCCGACCTCGTTTAGGTACATCACCGAAATGCCGTTATTAACGTCCAGATGGCCCGTAAAGCGATCAGTTATCAGCCAAAAACAGAACCTCCAGTTTCTGCAAGCTGATCGCTCTGGCACTGAAGTTGTCCTTGGTGATATCAGTAGAGAACGACAAAAAAGCAGCCTGTCTCCTTTTTTCGGTTTTCGGGTGTCCTTACAATTTTTTCCCCTCTTGAAGTACGTGCAGGAGAAAGGGATTTGCGTTCTTGACCATCTCCTCGAACTCCGCGGGGGTATAGACCAACGGTTCAATCGGAAGGTCGGTCAACGAAAGAACCTGCTCAATTCGCGCGAACAGCCGCTCCTGGAAGTCGCCGATGATGACAAGATCGATGTCGCTTCCTTCGTGAACCTTCCCGTGAGCGAACGAGCCAAAGAGGTAGACCCGGGAGACGGGGAGCTTCTCCTTGAGTATTTTCACAAACCTCAGGAGCTCTTTTTGTATTCCCTCACGGTCTTCAAGATCAATTCGGCAGAGTTTAGGCATGCTTGTGCGTCCTCCTGACAATAGAATTCGGACGGGGTGAGTTCGCCTGCCAAACCGTTCGGATAACGCGTCGGAATGTAGAAAGCGTCCAA
>DQCH01000017.1:9695-10055 GCA_003545155.1 Candidatus Acetothermia bacterium | reverse complement strand
TGTGTTTCCTCTACGCAGCAATCGGGGTTAGTTATCTCGCTGCACTTGACTACTTACGTACTGCGATTCGGGCCACGGAATCTCATGGTAAGGATACTTCGGAAACTCTGGCGGGACCGGCGCCTCGAAGCGAACCCGCGCGCCGTTTCCCGGATGGGTAAACTCGATCCGCCAGGCATGCAACAGGAGTCGCTTTCTTGTGCGACCGTACACCGGATCACCGACAACCGAATGACCAATGTAGCGTAGGTGAACGCGAATCTGATGGGTACGTCCAGAAAGCGGACGCACGAGGAGAAGGCTCGTATCTTTCCCTCTGTCTAGGACTCGGAACTCAGTCTGGGAAGAGCGTCCCTGCGG
>DQCH01000017.1:0-9622 GCA_003545155.1 Candidatus Acetothermia bacterium | reverse complement strand
AGGTAGAGCTTGGTTACCCTCCGCGTGGCGAACTGCTCCTTGAGCGAGTCAAGGGCAGAACGGCTCTTGGCTACAACGATCAGCCCGCTTGTCTCCTTATCCAATCGGTGGACGATCCCCGGCCGGACCGGATCATCCCCCTGGGGAAGGGAGCGGTCAACGAGAAGTCCCTCCACAAGCGTGGTACCGCTCACTCCCGCTCCTGGATGGACGATCAGCCCCACCGGCTTATCCACCACCACGATCTCCTTGTCCTCGTATTGAATCGCAAGATCGATTCGCGCTGGGGTAAGAAGAGAATGCGCCGGTGCCTCCCACAAGACCCGCTCTCCCCTTTTAAGCCGGCGCGACGGCTGGATAGCTGCTACATCGCCGATTGTGACGTATCCGGCACGGATCACCCGCTGAACCTCACTACGAGAAATCCCATTAATTTTCTCAGTGAGGTAACGGTCAAGGCGAAATCCGTCCTCCTCGCCCGCCACTCTCAGCTCAATTTTCCCCATCGCTCTCTCCTTGCTATTTGTCCGTCAGTGCGGGCTTGCAGTATAATACTACAGATTATGCCAAGGAATGAAAGAGGGTTTGGAGGTTTTCGTCCGTGGAGAGATCTTTGTACAAAGGCTTTCGCCTCACTTTAACAGAGAGGATGGACGCCATATCATCCCACGTCGAGGAGACCTTCCAGGAAATCCTACGTTCTGAATTAAGGAGAGTGACTAGGAGCGATTCCACTGCAACATGAATATTGAATTTATCGAAGCCCTAGAGGAGATGGCCAAAGAGAAGGGGATCGCTCGGGAAGACCTGTACGAAGCGATTTGCAAAGGACTTGCCGCGGCATATCAGGAGGAGTACCACACCGACGCCACGGTAGAGGTGGAGATTGACCGCAACTCGGGTGACATCTGCATTGACGGCAAATTGATCGAGCTAGCAAAGTTCGGCCGGATCGCCACTAAGAAGGCCGAGGAGACGATCAAACAAGAGATCACGCATAAACGGCGGGAAATCGTCTACGAGTTGTACATCCACCGCGTGGGGGAGATCATCAGTGGCTCGATTCACCGCTTTGAGGGAAAAGACGTCTGGGTCAACCTGGGGGAAGCTGAGGCTCTACTCCCCGATGCGGGGAGGATCCCCGGCGAGCGCTACCATGGGGGACAGCGGTTGCGTGCTTATCTCGTGAGTGTGGAGCGGACACAGGGTGACCCCCGCATTCTCATCTCCCGCGCTCACCCGGAATTCGTCCATCAACTCCTACGACTAGAGGTCCCTGAAATCGAAGAGGGGACATTGGTCGTCCGTCAGATCGCCCGTGAACCAGGGCGCCGTAGCAAGGTTGCCATTGAGTCGCTCGACCCAAACGTCGACCCGATCGGAACCTGCGTGGGAGCCGGTGGAGCACGAGTGCGGGTCGTCACGCGGGAACTCTCCGGGGAGAAGATCGACTTAATCCGCTGGAGCGACGACGTCGAACAACTCCTTCGCAACAGTCTAGAGCCAGCGTCAGTTATCTCGGCCGAACTCGACGAGGAGACCCGCAATGCCAAGGTCCTCGTCCCTGACGACGAACTCTCACTTGCCATCGGAAAGGGTGGGCAGAACGTTCGCTTGACCGCAAAACTGATCGGCTACAACATCGAAGTGACAAGCCCTAGCGAGGAGAATAGCTGACCGGTCACGGGCGCCAACGATGAGACCGATCATAGAAAGGATACTCAGGGCAGTTTTCCGTATCAGCCGCTATTATGCCTGGTGGGTCATTTTCATCGCTTTAGTTCTTACAGGTACAGCGGCGTATTATGTTACCGATCTACCAATTCGGAGTTCGTTCCTCGATCTTCTTCCCAGCAACGATCCACTGATCGACGACTACCGGCAAAATGAGCAGTACCTTGCTCAAAGCGACTCTGTACCCCTCCTTGTTACCCTACTTGAAGGTGAAGACAGATCCGACGAAACGATGCTGGCCGCACAACAGGAGCTGGAAGCTCTCGAGGCGAAAGAGAAGGCAACCCAAAAGGAGAGGGCGCGAATCAAGGAGTTGACTCACCAGATCAACAACTATAGAGAAGGTCGCCTTCTAGCAGCGGCGGAAGCAATCGCGAAAGTTCTGCGTGAGAATCCCGAGTTCATAGAAGTAACGTACCTCGTCGAGCCGTCACCGGAGATACCCGACCAGTACCTGCTTCTCTTCCAGCTAGATGAGAAGAAGCTTGCCCAGATTGAGTCAAGCGTCGCTCTAGCGCGCCACTCAATCGCCAATGGCGAACTGTCTCTCATCCCGACAACCGGCAATCTCAGCGACGCTTACCGCAAAATAAGCGAGGAATTCGGACAGGCACTGTCAGGAGGCAGCTTGGGCTCAGGAAACTTGGGGGACCCCTCTGATGTCGAGGCGAAACTAGCCGGAGTTATCGCCCTCAATGACACTATCCTCGGAACGATCAACGGGATCGATACGTTTCCAACGGTGACAGAGGCAGTGCGGGGCCTTGCCGAGATCTTCACCCCTAGCGCTGAGGAGATCTCACGCGAGCCAGAGGGCGTCTTCTCACGTGATAGAACGAGGCTCCTAATGACTGTACAACCGCGTTACCCTGCTCAACGTGGTGTTGCTTACTGCACACTAGTGATGAAGAACCTGGAGGATGCCCTTGCTCAAGTCGATCTAGATCGGTTGGGGGTAACCGTAGGGATCACCGGGACATATGCATTCACTGCCTCCACAAACGCTGTCGTGAATGCCGATATGCTGCGGACTACGATTATTTCTTCAATAGGGGTAGTCCTAATCTTCTTTGTTGCATTTGGTTCGATATTCTACAGCATCATTGCCGTAATCCCTCTTCTGATCAGTGTGATACTGACGATGGCGTGGGCCAAATTGACCATGGGGGGGTTCAATCTCATCACATCATTCCTCCCCGCCCTCGTCCTCGGTTTAGGTATCGACTATGGAATTCATCTTATCTCTCGGTATGCCGAGGAGCGAAGCAAGGGGATCTCCCTCAATCGAGCGCTTCACACCGCAGTGCTGAGCAAAGGAGAGGCTTCATTAGTTGCAGCAATGACTACGGCGCTCGTCTTTGTTGGCCTTCTCTTCGCTCGCTCGCGCGCGCTGTTCGAAATGGGGGCAATTACCAGCATGGGAGTGATCCTCGCCTTCCTTGCTACCCTCTTCCTCATCCCCGCGCTTGTCACCCTCTCTCACTTCATCTTCCGCGCGCACACACGGGAGAGAGTAGTGAATTACGCCACGCACCTCTCCGGATACTTCCGATTTGTAACGGCCAAAGGGCGGGTGATCTTTGTCATCGTTCTTACTCTTACCTTCTTCGTCGCCTTTCAGGCTGCACATACATCCTTCCAGTTCTCAAGCAAAGACTTGATCCCTCGGGTAAAGAGTCAAGAGGTCCTAGACGATATCTTAGCTCACTTTGGTGCAAGCAGTGCGCAAATTGGAGAGTACTTTATCTTCTTCGCTTCCTCCGAGGGTGAACTGACCCGTGTGGTGGAACACTTAGAGGGAAGCGATTTTGTGCAAGGGGTGGAATCTGCCCGCGATCTCCTCCCGGTCAACCTTTCCGAACAACAACAAGTCTTAAATAGCCTCAACATTGCCTCCTATATTGATCAGCTTGACCTTCTTAATCGGAGCTTGACTGAGCGTGCCTCAGTGCTCGCCCAGATCCGAACTCTACTCACACAATTTGGACTTCTTCAGTACGCGGCAGCGCTTAACGGGAGAACAGAGATCACCCTTGCCAGTAACGAAATCCAACGGCAATTACGAGAAACCCAGAACGCTCTGAATCGTCTCAAACTGGAGGAGTCACAAGCACGTATTTCCGTGCTTCAGGAGGCTCTCCGCGAGCTTGATCACAACCTCTTGCAAATCCGAGAGCTTCCCCCGATCGAGACCCTCTTGCGGGATATCCTTAAAGGCCTTCCCGAAGGGATCCGCAATAGGTACATCACTCCCGATGATAAGTACATCATTCGGACTCAGATGAGTCCGCAGCTCTTACAAGGTAAGAACCTCCAGAAGTTCAATACGTTCGCCGCTTCGTTCTCCGACAACTACTTTGGCATGCCTCTTGTGGGCGAAAAGTTAGAAAGTTACATGAAACGCGACTTCTTGATCTCCACGCTCTTAGCTGCTATCCTGATTACCTTTACCCTATGGCGCACCTTGCACGGCGGAATGCGCGCCCTGCTTGCAGCAACACCGCTCGTGCTCGGCTATGTCTGGATGCTCGGCGGAATGAGACTGCTGCAGATCGATTTCAACTTCATCAACATCATGATCTCACCGCTTCTGATCGGAATCGGTGTCGACAATGGAATTCACATCCTCCACCGCTACAAAGAAGAGCGAGCGCTCAATCCTGAAGGCGCAATCGAGCGAGGAGGCCGGACAACAGCAGTGGCGGTGATTGTCACCTCACTGACAACGATGCTTGTCTTCGGAAGCCTCCTCCTTGCCCGCACACCAGGGTTGCGCCTACTTGGGTCCTCCGCTCTTCTCGGGATTGGGTTCACTCTTACATTTAGTCTTCTCTTCCTGCCGGCGGCCCTCCACATAGAGGGAGGGAAAAGGGTATAATGAAAACACTGGATGGACGATGTTAAGCCCGCAGAAGAAGGGGAGTGACAAAGAATGATCGGTTATGTGGGGCTTGGGGTAAGCTTGCTCGCCGCGCTCGCTCTCGGTTACCTCCTGGGAAGCATCCCCCGCAAGAGGAGGGCGGAGGAGCTACTTCGGACAGCTCAGGAAGAGACTGAACAATTGAAGAAGGAGAAGCTTCTCGAGGCGCGGCAGCAAATGCAAGAAATGCGCGAGGAGCTTGAAGAGCGCTCGAAACGGCGGGAGGAGGAGTTCGCTCGTATGGAAGAGAGGATCCTTCGAAGGGAAGACCGCCTAGGCAAGAAGTCAAGCTACCTGGAAAAAATCGAGGACTCACTGCGCAAGGACGAGGAGGAGTTAGAGCAGTTAAGGGAAGTTGGGACTCGCTTGCTCGCTGAAGGAAAGGCTCGCCTGGAGCGAGTCGCTGGTTGGAGCCAACAGGATGCACAGGAGCACCTATTAAAGCTAGTTGAAGCTGAATCGCAGCGCTTTTTCTCGCGTAAGGTAGAAGAGGTCGAGCGCCGGGCTAAGGAGGAGGCGGAGCAGCGGGCGGCGCGCGTAATTGCAACCGCCATTCAACGCTATGCCTCTGAGTATATCGAAGAGAATACGGTGAGCTCGGTTCCCCTACCGTCAGAGGAGTTCAAAGGGAGGATCATCGGGCGCGAGGGTCGGAACATCAAGACCTTTGAGGCATTGACCGGGGTGGAGCTCCTTGTCGACGATACACCGGAGATGGTAGTCCTGTCTTGTTTCCATCCACTGCGGCGCGAGGTGGCGCGTATCGCTCTCACACGTCTAATCGAGGATGGACGGATCCATCCCGCTCAGATCGAGGAGAAAGTGCAGCGGGCCAAAGCACGGCTAGCAGAGCGGATTAAGGAGGAGGGAAGAAAGGCAGCTTTCGACCTGGGAATCGATCTCCACCCTGAACTGGCTACCCTTCTTGGCCGTCTCAAGTACCGAACAAGCTACGGTCAGAACCAGCTCTCTCACTCCCGCGAGGTGAGCTTGATCGCCAAGATGCTCGCCGACGAGCTGGGAACCAACGCAGGGAACGCCAAGCGCGCTGGCCTTTTGCACGATATTGGCAAAGCAGTCGATCATGAGGTAGACGGACCGCATGCTTTAATTGGTGCCGACCTCGCTCGCCGCTACGGGGAGAGTCCAGAGGTAGTCCATGCCATTGCCGCTCACCATGAAGATATTGAACCAAAAAGCGTTCTCGCTATCCTTATCCAGGCTGCTGATACCCTGTCCGCTGCACGGCCGGGGGCGCGCCAGGAGACGTTCGAGCGCTACATTCAACGCTTACATGACCTGGAGGAGCTGTGCCAGTCGTTTCCTGCTGTACATGAGGCGTACGCTTTGCAGGCCGGCCGCGAGGTACGAGTGATGGTACAACCGGAACGGGCGAGCGACGAGGTGGCAGCGAAGCTGGCCTACGACATTGCTCGCGCCATCGAGGAAGAACTAAGCTACCCCGGAGAGATCAAGGTGAACGTCATTCGACAAACCCAGTTTACGGAGAGCGCGAAGTAGGGGAGGAGAAATTTAAGATGTTAAAAGTCTCATCAGGATCGAACCCCGGAGCAACCGCAGGCGCGATCGCCAATGGAATCCGTGAGAGAGGTGAGACGCAGATGCAGGTCATCGGTCCGCGTGCGGTGAATCAAGCGGTGAAAGCAATCGCCATCGCCCGCGGGTACCTCGCAGCAAGCGGCGTGGATCTCTACTTCACGCCCAGTTTTTCCAGTGTCCTCATCGAAGGACAAGAGAAGACGGCGATTCACTTCACGGTGCGTACACGTCATCCGATGATAGGATCGACGGTAGAGCCGTTCTGAATCGTCCTGTGGCGATACCCCCGCAACTGGCTCGCCCCTTGCCCATGATCCCTGTGCCTGTTACTATTCGTTGACATCCAATTCCCTTTTTAAGGAGTGACCTACAAAAATGCAGTCATTTTTCGAGCGACAACAGAAAACCATCATTTGGATTATCGTCATTGCCTTTTTTGTGGGAGGGGTAGGACTTCTCGGCCTCAACCAAGCCGGGGTATTCAAAAAGTCCTCTACGGGAGAGACCGACTACACATTTGCCGCTACGGTAAACGGGACGCGAATCACGCGTGAAGCGTTGGAACAAGCTTCGACTAACTTGTTCAATCAGTACCAGCAGTATTATCAACAGATGGGGCAGGACATAAGTTCCCTCCTTGCCGGCGCAAATGGAGCGTTGTTTCAACTTCAGATGAAATCTCAAGCGCTGCAGGGGTTGATCCAGCAAGCGCTCTACACTCAAGAGTCTAACCGCCTCAAGATCCGGGTTTCTACAAGCCAGGGTAACGAAGCGTTTGCCCAACAATACAATAGTCTCCTTGAGAGTAATGGCATCACCGAGGAGCAGCTTGCCAACTACTTAGAGAACCAGGGAAAGACCCTCAAGGAGTTTCAGAATGCAATGCGCGATGGAATCACCACCCAGTTGCGCAACCAAGCGCTACGCAAGTGGGTGGTTGGTACAATCGCGCCAACTGATGCAGACCTCGAGGCCTATTTCGAGAAGAACATCTCTCGTTACGACACACCGGAGGAAATCCGTGCCTCACATATCCTGGTCGCAGACGAAGAAACGGCTCAGGAGATCCTCGATCAATTGCATGATGGGGCGGACTTCACCGAGCTGGCCAAAGAGCACTCTATTGACACCGCCAGTGCTAAGGAGGGTGGGGACCTGGGTTGGTTCTCCCGCGGTAAGATGGTGAAAGAGTTTGAGGAAGCGGCGTTTGCCCTTGAAGTAGGCGAGATTAGCGGAATCGTTGAGACTCAGTACGGGTACCACATCATCCAACTGACCGACCGCAAACCAGCCCACACGCCATCCCTTGACGAGGCTAAGGATCAGGTCCGTGAGGACTACATCCGCGAGGCCGAAAATGAACAGTTCAACACTTGGTACGCGGATGTTTTCGCCCGGGCACAGGTTGAGATCGCCATCCCAATAGTGAACGCTTACTTGAAACAGCAGAAGGACCCCGATCTGGGACTAGCCGAGTTCGAGCGCCTGCGTGAGGAAGGATACTCGGAGGATCCCTACCTTCCCTATTACATCGGCCACATCTACGAGTCAAAGATGCTAACCGCAAAGCAGGAGAAGCAAACCCTGGAGGAGTTAGAGGAACCAACCGATGAGGAGACAGCACGAATCAATGAGTTAACCCAGTCGATCGACAGCTACAAGACAAAGGCACTGGCCGCCTATCTGGAGGCATTGGAGGATGTCGAAGCAGACGAGGATTTCCTTAACCACATTCTGACGCTCGATCCAGATAGTACCACTGCTATCTACCTCTATGGGAAGCTCCTCGCTGAACGCGGTGATACGTTCGGCGCTGACATGCGGTTCAGAGAGGCGATCAACAAGGACCAGACCTTCGTCGCCGCCTATATCGCCTCTGGAGATATGGCGGTGAGAAATCGGACCTACAAGCAAGCTATTACCCAGTATAAGGCGGTGCTCGAACTGCGCCCAGGAGACATCGGCGTGATGGCAAAGCTCGCAGCTGTCTACCTCGCCATCGGACAGCTCGATGAGTTAGAGGACCTCCTGTCAGCAATCGAACAGATCGATCCCGAAAACCTGAAATTGATCGTTTCTCAGGGCGACCTTGCATACGAGCGGATGCTTTCCGTTATCTCTGAACGCGAAGAGCTTCAAGGAAAGAGCACACGCACAGAGGAGGAAGAGACACGGCTAAATGAGCTTTCGACAGTCATCGCCGCTTACTATGGGACCACAGTAAAGCGATACGAAAAGGCACTCACGCGCAGTGGATCGCTAGACCTCACCGTGAAGCTGGGCAAGGCCCACCTTGCCATCGGTGACCTTGAAAAGGCGAGAAAAGCTTTCCAAAACGTCATCCTTCGCTCCCCTTATAAGGCTGAGGCCTACGAGGGATTGGCCGACGTGCTTCTGCAACAAGGGGATACCGACGGGGCGATCGAGAACTACCGCACCGCCTTCTCACGGACCTTTGACAACACCATCAAGCAAAGACTTGGGGAAAGGATAGTGGAGCTTGTTCCCGATGACATCGAGATGCGCTTCAAACTCGCAAAGGTCTATGCTGAGCAGTACATGTGGAGTGCGGCGATCAAGCAGTACGCCGTGATCCTTGAGGCTAGGCCGGACTCCCTTGAGGCCTACAACGGAATCGCCGAGGCCTACAAGTGGCGAACCGAATATGATACTGCAATCGACTACTTAAAGCGGGCTCTCCCCTATGCCACCACAGATGCGGACATGATCGACCTGTACGAGAAGATTATTGATGTCAATCAGACCCAGGTCGGGCAGGGTAACCCGTTGACAAGGCCGGGGCTTGACGGCTCGTTCGAACTGGCGAAGCTCTATCTGGCGCAAGGGGAGGACAACAGGGCCAAGGAGAAGCTGGAAAAGATCATGAGCGACGATCCGAGCTACCGCCCTGAAGAGGTGGCCAAACTGTTCGCGGAAGCAGGCGGAGAGATCCCGGCTCCAACACCTCTAGAAACGGAGGTACAAACCCCAAGCGAAGCGGTGCAAACTCCCAGCAATGGGCCATAGGTCGTTCAATGACCTAGTTGAGCTGGTAGCACAACTGCGAGCAGAGGAAGGCTGTCCGTGGGATCGTGCGCAGGATCATCGCTCCTTACGACCATATCTCCTCGAGGAGGCACACGAAGCGATCGCCGCCATCGACGC
The DNA here is from genome assembly GCA_003545155.1 of Candidatus Acetothermia bacterium. GTDB lineage: Bacteria > Bipolaricaulota > Bipolaricaulia > UBA7950 > UBA9294 > UBA9294. The sequence goes on along the minus strand of DQCH01000017.1, from coordinate 243 downwards.
CGGTGATCCGCAAGTACTTGCCGATGAGTTGGGCGACCTTCTCTTGCAAATCCTCCTTCACAGCCAGATCGCTTGTGAGAAGGGGACTTTCTGCATCGATACTGTAATCGATCTTCTGGTGAAGAAACTCATCCGGCGTCACCCGCACGTCTTCGGTGACGCACCCAAGGAGATGGAGGCGATGCGCCGCACCTGGGAGGCGGTCAAACAGAAAGAGGGGCGAGTGAACTACCCTTTACCAAC
>DQCH01000082.1:1516-2821 GCA_003545155.1 Candidatus Acetothermia bacterium | reverse complement strand
CAACGTCGGAGATAAACTCCGACGCTACATCCGTTTTTGTAGCGTCGCACCTTGTGTGCGACGTTATTTCCGATGCGACAACGCGGTACATCAAGTTGCAGCATGAAGACCAACTCCGGTTAGGTCTTTAAGGTTTTGCTTTTCAATGCCCCTTTAGCTTGCTGCGGGGTTCTTTACTCCTCAACGGTACTAGATTTCATACAGTAGAGATGGTGATCAGTAGCCAGATTCTTTTCCCGTCATGGATTCGACCTCGATCTTCAGTATCGTCACCTTTGCAAGAGCATCATCAGAATAAGAGGAATGGCCACCTGAATAGTGCTTAACAATGGCATCCAGCCCCTTTTGTTTCTTCGCGGCGTTCTCCACGAAGACGGCGATCCCAAACCCGATGACACTGCGGTAGTTAAAGGTATATGAACAAGGAGTGGCCCCAACTATCAGGGCATGATCGATGTCCACTTCGAAGCAGACCTTGGGGTTTCTTCGCAGGATGTCAACCTTTCGTCCTTTGGACGCGCAGTGGATATACAGACAGTCGCCCGCATAGCCGAAGTTCACCGGAACAATATAGGGGGCGTTATTGTCACACAGGGCGATCCGGCAGACGGACGCTCGATCAAGGATGTCCTTGATCTGTGCCTGATCGGTAATCTCCTTGTTCCTCCTCCTCACGTTCACCTCCTCCTCAGCGCCAGGTCGATGCTCAACTCTGAAGCCAATCCCTGGATGAGCTTCCGCATCGCCTTTGCCACCTCTTTTTGATTCGAGCGGTCCACCTGTCCGTTGGTAAGTAGCTTTTTCATCTTGTTGATCGCTCGATCGATGGCACGCGGGGGCATCAAGACACAGGCGGTGCAGTAGAGGGTCATCGAACGCCCGGCGTTGTAGTTTGAGATGAGGTGCTCTGCCAACAGGCGGCGCTTTCGCTGTTCCTGCAAGAAAGAATCGAGGCCGTCTTGCTTGATCTCGTCAAGGTTCGGAAGGGCCGGTTTATGACTCACGAAGCTGTCGAGACCCTTCTCCACTCCGACTACCCGCAGTAGCCTCTCGCATGGATACTCGCTGCACTCGGCACAGGTGGTAAATCCTCGCTTGGTGACACAGCGGTAGACGCTGCAGTAGGAATGCTGCCCGCCCAACTGACAACCGGGACAGCGGCTCGGTGCTTTCGACTGGTACCGGGGGCACAGACCGCAGTACAGGCCGCAAGAGCCAACGAGAGCTTTCTCCTCGTGCACTTCTGTAACTCCACCTTCACTCCCCATATATCTGCTTATATCTGGCCTCGCATTCCCTGTGCAA
>DQCH01000082.1:0-1428 GCA_003545155.1 Candidatus Acetothermia bacterium | reverse complement strand
TTCTCAAGGACGGGAAGGTGCGTTCGCCAGATCGGGTCGTAGGCAAACTGGATGATGCAAGTACAGGGGAAATCCTCGCAGAAAGCGCAGCTTTCAAGTCCCCTCTCAGTGATGCAGCAGCGGTAGATGACACAGGCCGTGTGATGCGGTTCCGCTGCACATTGGCCACAATCGCAGCTACAACCGTGACAGACCTTATCCAGTAATAGATCGCTACAATTTCCGCAATAAAGCCCACAAGGAGCGGCCAGTTTTCCCCTCTCGTTCGGCATCGTGCCCTCCTTATCGCTTGCCGATAAGTCAGCAGAAAGGAACAACCATTCACCCCTACTTCTCGCCGCGAGTCACTTTTGGCTCTTCTTCATCCGAGGAGTTGCTCCACGTCAGAGAGCCCGCCTGATCCCTTCCAACGTGGTCTTGGCCTCCGGAGCAAAGCCAAAGAAATTCTCTAGTTCCTGGCAGGGGTAATCACTACAGTGCGCACAGTTTCGCACCTTCTTCTCGATGGCACAAGCCTTAATCTTGCACTCGCTCCAATGACCGACATGTCGCCCCTCAGCGGCCAAACACCCATCACAGAGAACGTCCTTTGCAGTGAGTGTTGCGTTAAACTCCTTGCTCCATTGCTCAGCAACTTTCTTCAGTGCCTCCTGATCGTTGGCTTGCGTAGCGATGTACGCTGGACAGTCCGTGCATATGAGCCCACAATAAGCGATCATCTTCTCCATCGTGTTTCCTCCTTTTCTTCTCATAGTATCCTCTTAAGGGCCCGCAGGGCTAATTAGGTGACCCACCGATGAATTTGCCTGACGTTTCTGCCTCGGTATGAATCTTCTCTACCGTCCTATCGCTCACTTTCTCAAGAAGCGAAAAGGTGATGGTCAATTCGCCCATTGGCCAGAATGGAGGCGGCAATTTCGCCCCGCTTCTTCCAGAATATCTTCTCTTGATACTCTTGAGCGATCAACCTTTTCCTGCCTCTGTATTCAACCACGTAGGCGTCGAATCTAGGGAGAAGACGGACAGGGCTTTTGGTGCCAGAGATTCTTTCCAAGCCGGCAAGGTCAGATTTGAGAAGAGTCAAGAACCCCACGGCAAGCTGCGGGGTTCTTGTCTTAACTTAACGTCGTAGAAGTCGTATAACCCCTAGCAAGATGTTCAGCCTTGGGACCTTTTGCATGTACAGTCTATAGTCGTCTCCAAACTGCTGAACAAGGCGCTGGTCTTCCTCTTTGGCGCCCATATAGATCACTACCGTGCTTAGGATTCCGAGTACCGCGAATAACCAATGTGGATACCATAACAACGTCGTGGCGAATATCGCAAGAATTCCACCTAAGTATTGTGGATGTCTAACCACGCCATAAATTCCTGTATCGACCAGCCGGGTGGTACTCACGAAGGAGGCTCTTCCCACTTTAGCGTGGG
>DQCH01000074.1 GCA_003545155.1 Candidatus Acetothermia bacterium | reverse complement strand
AAGGGATAGCCTGTTAACCATACTTTCATAACCGTGCTCGATCTGTGAAATCTCCGGCCAGTTTTCCTGGAAGATCTGCGGCGAAACAAAGACCCGCAGGCCGTGTGCTTCTGTCACCGTCCATCCCTCGTATAGGATGAGAAGAGCCTGCATGTCGTCCTTCGACTCTCCCTCTTCGAGGTGGGAGATCAGCGTCCTTGCTTCGGTGAATGCTCCTACCGCAAGAGCACACCGCACAGCAAGGGTTATCTCACCCTGAGAGAGATCCTCAACGTGCCACGTGCTCGACCTTGTCCACGCTGCGTCGGGGAACCCTCCTCCCAGCAGATAGTAGACCGATAAGAACGGGAAATCGGGGGCACCTCGCCCCGCTTCGATCCCTACCGCGTACCAGCGCGCGCCCAGCTCCTCCGGTGGGGCCGAATCGATGCGGTTGAGGAGGTTTACCGTCGATCCCCTTCCCCATGCTTGTTTCACCGCACGGATTCCGCCCTTCGTCTCGATGAGAAACTGGACGAATGAAGCCGCTTCTAGTGCCAGGATATCCTCTGGCGATACCTCTCCGTGCACGGAAAGTCCAAACAACTTCCGGAGATCGCTGAATGCGATCGACACCGGGGAGTACGGGGAATCGAACTGCTGATAGATCGACTCCGGGAAATGCCCCCTCTCCTCCGCGCGGATCAGTTCTGGTAGTGCTAAGAAGAGCCGATCCGGCATGGCTGCAACCACCGCATGGAAGTCCCGCTTCGGCTCCGTCGCGTATAGCCTTGTTCCCGCATGGAGGATCTGCGATCCGCACCGCCCCCACCCAAACGCGAGTACCAGCTCAGCCAGGCGGCCCCGCGGATCCTCCCCAATAAGGAGATCGAGTGGAGCCAGATAGACCGAACGCGCCTCGGGGCTCTTACGTTTGCTGATCGAGGTCTGCATCGAGGAAACATCATCGTGGACGAAGACATCGATCGGAGTCGGAACAAGATCGGGATTGACATCGAGAAGATCGAGGAGTTCCTCGTAATCTTGCTTTAACACCTCGGCGAGCGCAGCGTGATCTTCCCGCCCTGGGCTATCCTTCTGGTATCGGAGGACGAAATCTCCTTCCTTATAGTAGATGGTCCCTTCAAGCTCTGGTGTGGCCACCGGTTCAATGATAAGCACGAGGATGAGGATGGCAATCCCGATAGCGATTCCCCCAAGCGCCAATCCACCGACCAGAGTGACCACGGGGTGACGCAAGCTCTTCTCAAACAGGCTTTTAACACGCATAGTTCACCCATTATAACCCATTTTCGAAGCGGAGAGGGGAGGATTGAGAGATCGGAAGATTGAAGAATTGAATCATTGAGTGATCGGGAGATTGAATGATTGAGCTGTTAAATCACTCAATTCCTTCCTCTGTGGTTAAATGTGCTCTTCTACAAGGGAAAAGAGGGTTTGCTCAGCAAGCTTGACAGCTCCTTTGACAGAAGAATAAGGGCGTTGCTATACTGACCGAGCAGGGGGTTGCAGCGTACCGCAAAGCACGCGACAGCAGGAGGATGGCCATGGAAATATTGAGGGTTGCATCCCGCTCAAATCCCAACTCGGTCGCCGGGGCAATTGCAGGTGTACTGGAACAGGACGGAGTAGTGGAGGTTCATGCAATCGGTGCAGGGGCGGTCAATCAAACCGTGAAGGCGATCGCCATCACGCGGCGGTTGGTGGAAAAGAGTGGTGAGACGCCGATCAAGGTCATCCCTGGATTCATCGAGCTCGAAATCGACGGGGAGACGAAGACCGGGATTCGCTTCATCGTCGAAAGGTAGCTTCCCCGTTCGTCACCTTATAGAATAACACCATCATGCTCAGATCATGGATTGAGAGTTTACTCGGTTCGACATGGGAAAAGCTCGGTCTCCCTCCGGTTTTGATCGAGGTTCACCCCCCCGAGCGGCCAGAGTTCGGGGACTTCTCCACCAACCTTCCCCTCATTGGGGCAAAGGCGGCAAATCTCCCCCCGCGGCAGCTGGCCGAGCGACTGGTAGCAGCGATTCCTGATGATGCGTTCTCGCGTGTAGAGATCGCCGGACCGGGATTTATCAACCTCTTCCTACAGCCTACGGTGACCCACACGGCATTACAGGAGATCCTACAGGCGAAGGATAGATTCGGTTTCTCAACGATCGGGGCTGGAAAAACGTTACAGGTAGAATTCGTCAGTTCCAACCCCACCGGCCCACTCACAGTTGGACACGGCCGTCAGGCCGTACTCGGCGATGTCCTCGCCTCGCTCTACGAGGCGCTTGGCTACAGCGTGAGCCGTGAGTATTACTTCAACGACGAGGGACGCCAAATCGACCTCCTCGCGGAGTCGTTATGGGTCAGGCATCGGGAGCTTTATGGAGAAACACACGACATCCCCGAAGACGGATACCGCGGGGAGTACCTGAAGGATGCTGCAGCGCAGCTGGAGGCTCAACTAAAGGACACGTCCAACACCCCTGAATTCATATCATTCACAAACGAAGCGAAAGACTTCTATCGGAGGGAAGCCGTCCAAAGGATGACCACGATTATCAAGGAGGATCTAGTAAAGCTCGGCGTTGAATTTGACGAGTGGTTCAGCGA
>DQCH01000049.1 GCA_003545155.1 Candidatus Acetothermia bacterium | reverse complement strand
CATCGACCGCTGGAGGCTCGACGTCCTCTAGCACAGTGACCGCGTCACTGGTTGAGCAGCCGTTGGCCCCGGTAGCGGTGACGGTGTAGGTCCCTGGTTCACTCACGGTGATACAGGCGGTGCTCCCGATCACGCCTCCCTCTGGGCTGGTCCACTCAATGGTGTAAGGCGATCGTCCTCCGGTTACATTGGCGGTGAGGGTGACCTTTGTTTTCGCACAGGTGAGGGGCTGGTCGACCGTCGCTTCCACAACCGGCGGCTCAACGTCCTGCGTCACTGTGACACAATCGCTCGCCGAGCAGCCATTGGTGCCAGTAACAACGACCGTATACGTGCCAGGAGCCTCCACCACAATCGAGGCGGCGGTGCCGCACACCTCGCCTGTGGGAGCGGTCCACTGATAGTCGTAGGGCGGCCGGCCGCCGTTGGCGGCCACGGTGAGGGTGACGCTAGTATCTGAGCAAGTAATCGGTTGGCTAACCCGAGCTGCAACACTTGGGGGCTCGATATCTTCGGTTACAGTAACGGTGTCTACACCCCGACAGCCGCCACAGCTTCTCACAATAAGGGTGTAGGTTCCTGGGTCACGTACGGTAATAGAAGGAGTGTTCCCGATCAACTTTTCACCGGGGCTGAGCCATTCGTAGACGTAGGGCCGAACTCCCCCTATGACAGCTGCCGTGAGGGTTACAGCCCGAATTGAGCAAGTGAGCATAAGATCCGGGCCAGCGTCAACAATTGGCGGTTTGGGAGAAGGGACGCCCACGCGGTCAGTCGGGGGTTGGTGTTCCTTCATCCGGCAGAACCAGTCGTGGGAGCCCGATGGCACGTAGCACTCCGGTCCGAGATCCTCACACGCTCCCACAGGAGCCTCGGGCAGCGCTTCAGTGACGGGGGTGTCGGTGAGCCAGTAGGCAACCACCGCCTTTAGCGTCTCGTAACCGACCGTATAGCCACACGTGTAAGGAAGTGCAGCTCCCTCTAACCAGGACGCGACGGCGCGTTGCACCTGAGGAAAGGAAATCAGGTCGGATAGGGTCACATCCAGCCCATCCGATTCTACATCCCAACGAGAGATAGCAAGGATGACCGCAAGACAGTCCCATACATGGATGCTTGTCTCTCCAGTCACGTCTTGCTCGCTACACTCAAGCCCGCTGGAGACCGCCCCCACTAGCGCGACGTCCCTTCCACAACAGCCGGCGTGGGTTTCCAAATCATCGGCCGGTGAGGGCAAAATCTCGACCTGATAAACGATTTGCACTGTTTCTCCTGCAGGGAGTCTCTTCGGATAGACCCACTCCACTTGTGAACTTCGATACCAGAAGCCCTCGTGCTTGATCGGAGTCACCCGCCAGCCGGTCGGGACCCATTCTTTCAGTCCCACTCCGTACGCGTCGTGGCCTGCTGTGATGTCGACGGTCACTGCAAATCGCCGCGCATCCAGGCCGGGATCAAGACACCCTTGTGGGGGCAGCACACTGTCATAGGGTAGGAACGTGCTGATAGTCCGCACGGCCGCGAGCTCGGGATCCAGACCAATCGGGAGTGGCCGATCCACAGGCGTACATGTCTTATAGTAGGCCGCGAGCCGGTTCATGGTAGCAAGATCGATCCGCTCCCCGTTCGTCCACGGGACGGGAATGTCCCTCTCCCAGAGCTCGAGTGCACGTATCAACTGGTCCCGTGCAAGGGTCTGGGGCAGGCGCAGATCGATCGAGTCCGGCGCTTCGCTCGTCTGCGGCACCAAATGGGCGATAGCACTTAAGATAGGCAGTGTAGAAACAACTTGTAGGGTCGAATCCCCGGTTGCCAGCACCTCCAAGGAGGGGACTTTTGCCTGAAGGGTCCCTGTGATCGAAAAGCAGGCCGGTAGCGGTTTAGTCATCAGCCCCTCAGCGCTTGGGATCGACACCTCGTAGACGAGCTGCCTCGTACTCCCAGCGTGAATCGTCTCGTCGAATACCCACTGACCTTTTGCTCGTTTAAACGCCGCTCCGGCATTATTCAACGGATGGATCCTCCACCCGAGGGGGAGACTCTCTCGGAGGCCAACCCCTTCCAGATCGCACTTCGTTTCAAGACGCACCGTCACTAAAAACTGACTTTCTGGAAATGCGTAAGCAGTGGAGAGATACCGAGTGATAAGAACCTCGGAATCAGGCGCTGCGCCCTGCCCGATAACTGCTGTACCGGTAATGAACGAAATTCCTAGTAGCACCAGCAAAACTCTCATATCGCGAAGGCCTTTCTTTTTTTTCAAGGTGAGCATCCCACTCCTAGCTATTACGAAATTGGTCCTAGTCACTGTAACAAAAAAGCAGGATGTTTGTCTGTATTGCGCATCACGTTAGAGTCCAAGCATGTGGTGTAACGAGCTGTCGCGGAGGCAGGAGCTTGAAAAGAGCGACCATCGCTGCCATCTTCGGGAATCACCAAAACAAGCCGATGTAGATCGGCACCGAGGAGGAAACGATGGTCAAAGAAAGAGTAGGCAGTCTGGCGTGGTTGCGCAAGCAGTTGGAAGCAGCGGACAAAGATCTACTCCGTGAGATTGTCAAAGGAATTGTTGAGACGCTGATGGGAAACGAGGCAGACAGCATCTGCGGTGCCCCGTACCGACAACCCAGCCAGGATCGGGTGAATCATCGTAACGGGTACCGCAACCGGCGGTGGGACACCCGCGTGGGGACGATCGACCTGGCGATTCCTCGACTTCGCAGGGGCACTTACTACCCTGAATGGCTCCTTGATCCTCGCCGGCGATCCGAGCGGGCCGTGGTGCAAGTCGTCACGGAGTGTTACGTGCGTGGTGTCTCTACACGACGAGTGGACGGACTGGTGCGACGCCTCGGTCTTGAAGGGATGAGCAAGAGTCAAGTATCGGAGCTTGCCAAGGAGCTGGACAGCGTGGTGGAGGGATTCCGTAACCGTCCGTTGGATCAAGGACCCTCCACCTTCGTCTGGCTTGATGCGATGACCCAGCGTTGCCGAGACGGAGGCCGAGTCGTCAACGTGGTGACGGTGATCGCAACCGGAGTGAATCATGAGGGTCGCCGGGAGGTGCTTGGAGTGGAGGTGATCACCACCGAGGACGGAGAAGGGTGGAAAGCGTTTCTTCGTGGATTGGTGGAGCGAGGACTGACCGGTGTGAAGTTGGTCATCTCCGACGCTCACAGCGGTCTTAAGGCAGCAATTGCTGAGGTGTTGCCCGGCAGTTCGTGGCAACGCTGTCGAACCCATTTCATGTGCAACCTACTCACCGAGGTGCCGAAGAGTGCAGCGGCTCTGGTGGCGACGTTGGTGCGGTCGATCTTTGCCCAACCAAGCGACAAAGAGGTATGGGCCCAGCACGACCGTGTCGTCAAACAGCTTCAAGGACGCTTCCCCGAAGCAGCGAAGTTGTTGAGTGAAGCAGCCGAGGAAATTCTGGCTTTCACGGGGTTTCCTGACGCTGTGTGGCGACAGATCTGGTCGAATAATCCGCTGGAACGACTCAACCGGGAGATCCGGCGTCGGACTGATGTGGTCGGCATCTTCCCCAATCGGGGGGCGGTCATTCGTCTAGTCGGTGCGGTCCTTGCTGAACAAAACGATGAATGGATGGTCACCCGCAGGTACATGTCCGTCGGCGTTCTGCACAAGGCTCAGGCAGATCACGCCGACGTTGGTTACCGTGAACTGGAGGAACCCCAAGAGGAACGCGTGCTGGTTGAGCAGCTCGTCGCTTGATCAGCCAACGAAGATGGTGCGATATCAATACACCACATTGCCGGACGTGACCCATCTCCGACCCTATCACCATTAAGTCTTCTTCAATCCATCTTGAACTGAGCGGGATCTCCTCTCCGCAGTTGCAGCATACACCCCATAAACCAGTTAGATGATTAGAGTGATTGGAGAGCGAAGCACGTTGGTATATGAGTTCTGTGAACATCTTATTCTCTTTTCCTTATGGTTGCGCAAAACAGAGTCTCCCCAGGGACGGCGTTAAAAATCGATCTATAGAGCACCTGGAGCCTCCAAGCTGTATACATCAAGCTACATCCTTCATCCACGCAGTACCCACGAGCGCGACGTCATCCAAAACTTGACAAATCTCTTTAGAAGTTCGAAAGTAGTCCAGGCAGGCCCATTTTTTCACCCCATGCTCCGCTTAGTGTATAATGCTGTATTACCTGTTATGCGAGAAGGTATACACAAGCTATAAGGAGGGACTATGGCTGATGATGTTCAGGGCGGCGATGAGAAGTTGGTGAAAGTTATTGATAAAGGAGTAGGGGGACAGATTCACGTTCGTCTTTCCCGATTCCGTGAGCGTGATTACCTTGACATCCGCAACTTCTACGAGGCCGAGGAGGGTGAGTGGAAGCCGACCCGGAAGGGGATCGCCATTCCAGTCGAATTGTACGAGGAGCTGATGGCAGCCCTTAAGGAGGCCGAACCTCTGATCGTGAAGCGTTCTAAAGAAGAAGCGGCAGAGCAAGAAGCGGCTTCGTAGTCCAGTTACCCTATGTGCCAATCTTCCTTGATGGTGGAAGCCTCGTTTGGCATAATTTGTGCTAGCAATCGGTCCCGTCGTCTAGTGGCCTAGGATATCGGGCTCTCATCCCGGCGACAGGGGTTCGAATCCCCTCGGGACCACCACGCCTTTCCTCCAAAGAGGGAGTTTTTGGTCTAAAAAATGCTGCGCCGGTCGATCGTTTCATCTTGACGGCACATACGCTCACTGATAGGCTGTAGCGTTATGAGCAGGTTTCCCTATCTCCTTATCGCCGGCCTTGTTGTTGGCCTTGATCGCCTTCTCAAAGGGTGGGCAGCGAGTTCTCTTACTCTTTTCGATCCGCGTCCCCTCCTCGGCCAGGCGATCCGGCTGACGCGGGTGCATAACGTCGGCGGTGCATTTGGGATCTTCCATGGAAACGGTGACCTGTTTCTCGCGGTCTCATCGATCGTGGCGGTGGGACTGCTTGTCCTTTTACTCGCTGCCAAGCTACGAGGCCCTCTTCTAAAGACAGGGCTGGCTTTAGTTCTCGGAGGAGCAATCGGAAACCTGATCGATCGGCTATCCTTTGGATATGTGCTTGACTTTTTTGAGGTCCGCGGCTTTCCCGTCTTCAACCTAGCAGACGCCTGCATCACTGTGGGGGTGGGGCTGATCCTCATTCATACGTTCCTTGGAGGTGAGAAGGATCGAGCTTCGGGGTAAGTTCATCGTCTTTGAGGGGCTCGACTTCACAGGAAAGTCGACGCAAGTGACCCTGCTCGCCGAACGACTCACCCAAGTTGGCTACTCGGTGATAACCACTCGAGAGCCAGGTGGTACTCCACTGGGAGAAGCAGTACGGAAAGTAATACTCTCAACGAAGAATGTAGATCTTCTCCCCTTCTCAGAACTCCTTCTATTCATCACCTGTCGCGCACAACTATCCGTGGAAGTAACCGCCCCTGCTTTAGAAGAAGGGAAGGTTGTCCTCTCCAGTCGTTATCGCCTGTCAAGCCTCGCCTATCAGGGGTATGGTCGTGGGATCGACCTCGGGCTGATTCGACGACTGAATGAGTCCGCCACGGGCGGGCGTCACCCGGATCTCACCTTCCTCATCGACCTTCCGGCCAAGATTGCTCTGGCGCGCAAGCGCGGGAAGGGTGACCGTATTGAGGGGGAGGATATCGTTTTTTACCAGCACGTCCGGCAGGGGTACCTAAAACTTGCGCAGGATGATCCGCTCATCCATCGTATCGACGGTACCCAGTCCGTGCGACAGATCGCTCAAGCGGTGGCGAGCTACCTCAATCTATAAGCTTTTGTCGAAAACCTCAACAATCGTGTATCATGAAGCGGGTAAGAATCGAGAGCAAGGGGTGACCAAATGGATTTTGTATGTGTGAAGAATGACTTGGTGTTCGGGGTAAAGCTCTCAAGCTATGCCTTGGGGACTCGTAGTAGCATGCCGATTCTCTCGGGCTTGAAGATGGAAATCGAGGGGGATCGGTTGCGCCTTTACGCGACCGACCTCGAGCGGGCGGTACGCTGCGAGATTACGATTGACAACCAAGTCGGCGATGAGGCAGTGGTGCTGAATGGAGCTGTCCTCTCACAGATCGCGGCTCACCTTCCGGAAGACGAGCGAATCACGTTGAAGACCGACGCCGAGAATGGAACAGTTGTCAAGCTACGATGCGGGGAAGCGTCGTTCGACCTTCCGACACTCCCCGTGGAGGACTACCCCGAGGTTCCCTCACTCCCGCAGACCAAAATCGCCTCACTCAAGGTCAAGAACTTCCACCAGGGGCTCGACCAGACGGCCTTCGCCACGCTCAAAGCGGCGGAGACGACCCGCCTCAGTCTCACCGGTGTAGATGTCGTCCTTAAAAGCGCCTCGCTGAAGATGGTCGCCACCAACGGCTACCGCCTCGCGATGAAGACGGTAGGGGTGAATGAGGTTTTCGAGGAGGGAGAATACCTCATCGACGCCAGCGTCCTTACCGACCTGGATCGGGTCCTCTCCCAGGTGGAGGGGGAGACGGTTGATCTGTACAAGGGAGAAGGACAGCTCTTCTTCCAGTCAGATGGAGTGACGTTCATGGCAAGGACGATCGCTGAGGAGTTCCCTGACTTCGAGCGAGTGATTCCCAAGGAGAATCCGATCTCCCTCGTCTTCGACCGCCGCGCCTTTCTGGAGACGATGCAGCGGATCGAGATCACTGCAGCAGAGGAATCGGGAGCGGTGACCCTCCGTGTCGCAAATGAGGAGAGCGCTACCCGGATCAACTCTGCCGACAAGGTGAAAGGAGAGGCTGAGGAGCGCGTGCGCTTAAAGAAGGTCCCTCAAGGGGAAATCGAGGTCTCGTTTAAGGCCGAATACCTGATCGATGCACTCAAGCGGATGCACTCCGAGGAGACCGTGCTCTGGCTCTCCTCCTCGGAGAAGGCGGGCTTGATCGAGCCCTCAGGGGAGAAGATTGCTCCAGAAGACGAGGGATTCCTCTACGTCTGCATGCCGGTTCGCCTCGGCGGCTAGCTGACGGCTATCTTCCTTCACACCCCCCGAGCTGGAGAGGGATTCGTTCGTAGCGTCGTACCTCGTGTGCGACGTTCCTTCTTCGGCGGACACAGGTTCCGCCGCTACACCGTGGCTAAGCTAATCGGCAAGCGAGGCACGGGCAGCCGCGACGCCGCTTGTAAGTGCCTCGTCGAGCTTGGAAACCTCGGATCCGCCACCTTGCGCGAAAGAACGGTTTCCCCCTCCACCGCCGCCGAGGGACTCGGTCATGGTGTGAAGAAGTGCGCTCGCATCAACAGCATCAAGGCTTTTACTCACCTTGCAGACTGCAATCCCACGCACACCGGCGTTTCCAACTAGAAGGACGATCACCGGACGCGATTTCTCTTCGAGCAGATCGGCGAGGTGCTTGATCTCCTCGGTGCTCATGTCTAATCGACCGGAGAGGAGGGTCACTTTACCGTGTTTCTCCCCATGAGCGAGGATCTCATCGCGCTTTCTTTTAAGGGTCTCCTCGGTCATTTGCTTCGAGCTTTCGCGTAAGGTAGTGATCTCATCTTGCAGGTGCGCTAGGCCCGCAAGCGGCTCCTCACCTAGCTCAGCTCTTAGCTGGCAGAGGAGATCCTCTTGAGAGCGGAATTGGGCAAGCGCTCCATCACCGGTTACGGCGCGGATCCTTCGCGTTCCTGCAGCGACGCTCTCCTCGGAGATGACCTTGATCAGGCCGATCTCCCCGCTTCGCATCACGTGGGTCCCACCGCATAACTCGCGGCTGAACTCACCGACCGAGACAACGCGGACAAGATCCTTCCCCTTATATTCCTCTTCAAAATGAGCCGCGGCGCCAGAGGCTTTGGCCTCCTTAAGCGGCATCTCTTCGGTCTCGACCGGCAGATCCTTCAAAACGATGGCGTTGGCGAGATCCTCCACGCGAACGATTTCCTCGTTTGTCATTTTATCGAAATGGGAGAAATCAAAGCGCAGCTCGTCGTCGGAGACGTAGGAACCAGCCTGGATCACATGCTCGCCGAGCACCTCGCGGAGGGCGGCGTGGAGAAGGTGGGTCGCGGTATGGTTGCGCGCAATCCGCTTGCGGCGGGCTTCGTCAACTTCGAGGCGGCAGCGATCGCCGATGGAAAACGTCCCCTCCTTGACCTTCACATGGTGTAGATACACGCCACTGGGGTTCTTCTTGACGTCCGTGACCTCCGCATGTCCAGATCCGCTGAGGTTTTCAATGACCCCTGTGTCCGCGATCTGGCCTCCTCCTTCCGCATAGAACGGAGATTTGGGAAAGACAAGTCTGGACGGAATTCCGCCCGGTGGGAGGACGTTCTCGAGTTCGGACTCCGTTTCTGTCATCTCGTAGCCAAGGAATACGGTCGAGTTACGCCCGGCGGGTATACGGTCAGCGTCGGCTCCTACAGAAGGATCCACTGTAATAGAAGCACGGGATCGTTCTCTCTGCTGTTCCATTGCCCGCTCAAATCCCGCCTCATCGACCGTGATTCCTCCTTCGGCAGCCATGGCACCGGTCATGCCTAGAGGGATTCCATAGGTATCTGACAATTCAAACGCTATTTCCCCTGGCATCACAGTCTGCCCTTTTGCAGCCAGGTGATCCAATACCTCCTGTACCCGGGGCTTCCCACTGCGGAGAGTACGCCGAAACGCCTTCTCCTCATGAGCGATTACCTTCTCGCTGAGGGAGCGTGCCGCAACAATCTCGGGGTACGTCTTTCCAAGTGTCGAAACAATTGGATCGACAAAGCTTTTTAGAGTTCCGTGTTGAAGCTCAATCTCGTGTGCGGCCCATATCGTCCGGTGGAGGATCCGGCGGAGAACGGAGCCCTGCCACTCGTTACTTGGAAGCACACCATCGGCTATAAGGAAGATTACTCCTCGAATGTGGTCAGCGATTAAGTTTCTGTAAGCTTGGTAATTTGGACCTACTGGACCTGCAATTGCTGTCTCGATTGCCTCGACAATTGGTCCGAACAAGTCGATCTCGAAGTCGCTTGTCACCCCCTGCAATACGGCTGCGGTTCGTTCAAGGCCCATGCCAGTGTCGATGTTCTTACGTTTAAGTGGAGCTAGATTCCCATCCTCTTGCATGTCGTATTGCATGAACACGAGGTTCCAGATCTCAGAGAATCGAGCGCACTCACAAGAGACACCAGGACAGTCCGGTCCGCAGGCCTTGTCGGCTCCGGCGTCGTAGAAAATCTCCGAATCAGGTCCGCACGGCCCGGTTTTCCCTACCGGCCCCCACCAGTTGTGTTTCTTCCCCAATCGGACAATTCGCTCAGGCGGTAGGCCGATGACATCCCTCCAAATAGCGTATGCCTCCTCATCCTCCTCGTATACAGATACCCACAGTCGCTCATGAGGGATCGACAGTTCCTTGGTGACAAACTCCCACGCGAGTTTGATTGCCCCCTCCTTGAAGTAATCCCCGAAGGCGAAGTTTCCGAGCATCTCAAAAAAGGTATGGTGAAACGCAGTCTTTCCGACTTTCTCGATGTCGGTTGCGCGAAAGCACTTTTGACACGTGACCACACGAGGGGAAGGCGGATCGATCCGTCCCCAAAAGCTATCTTTGAACTGGACCATCCCCGCTGAAGTGAACAAGAGCGTAGGATCTTTGGGCACCAACGAAGCGCTTGGGAGGACCTTATGCCCATGCTTTGCAAAGTAATCAAGATATAGCTTGCGAAGTTGGTCGGTCTTCATTTAAACCCCTTTTGTAACGCGCAAGAATTCTAGTAAGCCCCTCCCTGAAAATCAAAGCTTCCATCTTGGCGTTGCAATTCTTAACTCGCTATTGTAGACTGTGGGTCTGATTTTCTTTGATCTTGGAGTGACTTTCAGATCGAAATGAGGATGTTATGGGTGGTATAAGCCGATACATTGCACAGAGGCTCCTGTTGACCATTCCGATGCTTCTCATCCTCCTGACCCTGGTTTTCCTCATCCTGCGGGTGATGCCAGGCGATCCGGTCTTGGCGATGCTCGGCGGCAGAAACGTATCTCCTGAGCTGATCGAGGAGTATCGCCATAAGATGGGGGTCGATCGTCCGATCCCGGTGCAGTACGCGGAATACCTTAACGGGATCATCCACGGTGACTTCGGAAAGTCATTCCGTACGAACAAACCCGTTGTGTGGGAACTGTTCCAGCGCTTCCCCGCTACATTAGAGCTTGCCGCATTCGGATTGCTGTTTGCCGGCCTTTTCGGGTTTACTACAGGAGTCCTTGCCGCTACTCGTGCCGATCGGCCGATCGATCACGCCGTACGCATCTTCCACGTCGGTTCGTTTGCCATGCCTCTATTTTGGCTTGGGCTGATGTTGCAGGTGATCTTCGCCGTGAAGCTTGGTTGGTTCCCGGTGGCGAGCCGACTTGGGGGACGGGTCGCGTTCACTTTCCAGCCGATCACCGGGTTTTATCTTCTCGATTCTTTGATTCGAGGAAACGGGAAGACGATCGCCGATATCGCCAAGCACTTGGTGTTGCCAGCGATCACCCTGGGGTTTGCTCAGGCCGGGTTGCTCGGGCGGATGACCCGGGCGAGCATGCTCGAGGTGCTCGACCAAGACTACGTTACCACAGCGAGGGCGAAGGGACTAAAAGAAAGGGTGGTGATCCTCGCCCATGCGCTACGAAACGCACTCATTCCTATCGTTACCGTGTTCGGGCTTCAGTTTGCTATCCTCATGGGTGGGGCGGTCCTCACCGAGACCGTCTTTTCCTGGCCGGGAGTGGCGAGCTTCCTTGTTCGTAGTATCGAGGCGCGCGATTGGCCCGCAATTCAAGGGAGTATCGTATTCATTGCGATTTTTATCTCCATCATTAACTTAATCGTTGATGTCCTCTACTCGGTCATTGACCCACGGGTGAGGTATTAATTCATGCCAGAAAACACGGGACAAACAAAGATCGAGAATCCTACTTTTGTAATCGGGGTTATTCGCTGGATCGTGAGGAGACTCTCCAGTGGACGACATGCCCTGCGTCATCAGACCATCCTCAAGGTCGGGCTGGCCAGTGTTCTCATCTTCATGCTCGTGACAGTACTCGCCAATGTGGTTCCGGGGTTCACCCCCTACGATCCAGTGTACTACCGAGAAGCACCCCGACTTCAAGGACCCTCCGTGCATCACTGGATGGGAGCCGACCAACTGCACCGCGACGTGTTCAGCCGGGTGCTGGCTGGGGGGAAGGCGTCCTTGATCGTTGCCTTCGGGGCGATTGCCCTGAGCATGACAGTGGGATCCGTCCTTGGCTGGATCTCCGGGTTTACCGGTGGATTCCTCGACCGCGTCCTTTCCCTGGTCATGGACGCGATTTACTCCTTTCCCTCGATGATCCTTGCCATCACGCTTGTTGCTATGTTCGGGGCGGGGATCGGGCCGATGATCTGGGCCGTTGGGTTTGTCTACATTCCTACCTACTTCCGCGTTACCCGCGCCGAGGTCTTACAGGTACGCGAGACCACGTACATCGAGGCAATACGCGCCGTGGGAGCGAGCAATACCCGCATTATCCTCAGACATGTGGCCCCCAATACAGTGAACGCGATCATGGCTGTCTCCTCGTTTAACCTCGCCGATGCCATCCTCACCGTTGCCGCGCTCTCCTTCCTCGGGTTTGGGCTGCCTCCGCCAGCTCCGGATTGGGGTTTCGACATTCAAAATGGGCAGAAGTATTTGCAGTCGGGTTCATGGTGGCTGATCACCTTTCCCGGGTTGATGATCATCGCTCTCTCCCTCGGGTTTGGTCTGATCGGTGAGGGAATCAGCGACCTGGTAAACCCGAAGCGAAGGCGGAAGAGAGTTTGACTTTCTGAATTGGCTGTGCTAGACTAGTGACGAAAAAGTAGAAACTCTTACTACATCGCACGGAGGTGATAACTACCAAGCAAAATATGTAGGTAGAGAAAACGGGTAATCGTTAACAAGGAGGTATAAGAGATGAGAAAGCTTTTGGGAGTTCTACTCGTGGTTGGTCTTTTTGCCCTGGTTGCAGTAGGGCAGGAGCCCCTGATCATGGGGACGACTGATCGGGTCACTCAGCTTGCGTTCGCGAACAGCTATGACCACTACTCTTGGCACGTGCTGCGAGCGACCACCGATGCGTTGATGACACTCGATCCAGATACACTGGAACTGAAAGGCGCAATCGCCGAATCCTGGGACATCTCCGCGGATGGAATGGAGTACACGTTCCACATCCGGCCGGGGATCACGTTCTGGGACGACGAGAAGTGCGACGCGCATGCAGTAAAGTGGTGTCTTGACCGCAACCTCCGGCTGGATGGGCCGGAAGGTGGCGTTGGGCTGATCAAGGTCATCGACCACATCGAGGTGATCAATGATCTAACCGTGAAGATCTACCTAACTATGCCCGACGCGATCTTCCTGTTGCGCATGGAAGAGAGCCTCGCGCCGGCGCTGATCTACTCGCCGAAGACGACTCCAGAGAACGACTTTGCTAACGGTGTCTACGCCGGGACCGGTCCGTACAAGCTGATCGAGCATGTGCCCGATCAGTACGTGAAGTACGAGGCCTACGACGGCTACTACGGCGAGGCGCCGAAGAGCAAATACGTCATCGAGAAGTTGTATTCTGATGCGGCGGCCCTGCGTGCGGCGATCGAGGCTGGTGACGTCGACTTTGTGTTCAGGACCCTCAGTCCACAGGACATCAGGGACTTGGAGACCAACCCGAACGTTGTGGTAAAATTCTTCCCGCCCAGCCCAGGGGTCCGCTACCTGCTGTTCAACGTAACCCAGCCACCGGTTGACGATCCGCTGGTGCGGCAGGCAATCAGCTACGCGGTCGACCGTGCTGCGATCTGCTCGCAGGTGTTCGAGGGAATGGTCGATCCGATCTACACCATGGTCCCAATGGTCGATCCGCCTTTCTTCGGCGCGATCCCTGTCTTCCCGGAGCGCGACCTGGAGAAGGCGGTGGAGTTGTTGGCTAAGGCCGGGTATACCAAGGATAATCCGCTTGACCTTAACCTGTGGTACACCCCGAAGCACTACGGGACGACCGAGGCTGATGTGGCCACCGTTGTCGCGGGGAGCCTGGAGGAGATCGCTGCGATCAACATCACGATCCAGGTCCTGGAGTGGGGAGCCTACACCGAGCGCATGTCCTCCGGTGGGTTTGACATGTTCTTCCTCGGCTGGCACCCCGACTACCTTGAGTCGTCGAACTTCCTCGCCCCGTGGACGACCGAGTCGCCGGAAGGGATGGGGACCTACTTCAACAACCACCCCAACTACGAGGCGTACAAGAACATCCTTGAGGTCGCCACGTCGACCGCCGATCCGGCGAAACGGACGAAACTGTACAAGGCGATCCAGATCCTGAGCGTGCAGGATGTCATGTGGATTCCGCTGTGGGCGATGACCGACGAGATGGTTATGGCCTGGTT
>DQCH01000071.1 GCA_003545155.1 Candidatus Acetothermia bacterium | reverse complement strand
GTCGCGGATTCATGCTAAGTTGGGAGAAGGTAAGCGAACCATCCGAGCCCTGAAAGGGATTGCATTCGCCTGCTGCGCGATTCTCCCGGGTAAACATCGCGGGTATAATCACGCCATGGATAATACTGACAACAAAGAGCTGCGGGAGAGGCTAATCAGGCTCGAGGCACCCCGTCTGGCGGATGCGCTCCTCTACGTTTCCTCGCGGACGGAAGGGGGTACCGAATACATGGAGGCGTTGCTCTTAACTCCCCAAGAGGCCAAGAAGCGATTCAAGGCCAAGTTGGCTGGCCTTAAGAGGAGGCGGAAGTACATCGACTGGCGCGCCGCCCCTGACTTTGCGCGCGAGCTTGAACTGATCCTCGCTACCCTGCATGAAGGGATGGATGACCCAAAGACCGGGTTGGAGCTTGTAAGAGATTTCTTTACCTGTGATAGTGCGATCTTCGAGCGGAGTGACGACTCGAGCGGTTTGATCGGCGACGTCTTCCGCTACGACGCACTAAAGCTGTTTGTCACCTACGCATCAAGGTGCGCAGACAAGAGCTTTGTCAGCAACCTCCTTTTGCGGCTCTACGAGCATGACGACTACGGGGTAAGGACGGAGCTTGTGGCCAAGGTCTCGGAGTTCTTGCCAGAGAAGGAGATGCGCGCTCTCGTTGATGACTTCTGGGAGCGGGCAAAGGGTGAACCGCCAGATTCCTATGAGGCGGGTAAGTGGTGGATCGGGGTGAAGCTCCTCGCCCGCCAGTTGGAAGACCCAGGCCTGTTCGAGAAGGCGAAGCTTACCGCGAACCCCAAGCTTTCCTCTCCGGCGTGTATGGAGATCGCGGAAGTGTACCTGGAGAACGACGACCCCGAGATGGCTCTGTTCTGGATGGAACGGATCCCTCCCACGGATCGATTCCGCGCCGATGCGCAGGATCGGCTCCTCTATTCGATCTATGAGCGGCTTGGGGACCGCGAGAGGATGGCAGAGACAGCGTGGCGTATGTTCCGTAACTGCCGTAGCCGCAGTACACTGGATATGCTCCTGCGGGCTTTGGGAGAATCCGAGCGGGAGCGGGTGATCGAGGAGCAGGTGGAACCGATCATGGGAAGCGCGACTCTCTCCTACGACGATGCAGCCTTTCTGGTGGACATGGGCCGGCTGGATGATGCTTCGGAGTACCTCTTTCGGTATCGCGATCAGCTAGACGGCAACCTATATCAGTTCCTCCTTCCGCTGGCAAAGGCGCTGGAGGAAGGGGGACGCTTTCTTGGGGCAACTCTGGTCTACCGCTCGTTGCTCGAATCGATCCTCGGGCGCGCTCAGTCGCGCTACTACCACCACGGGGTCCGTTACCTGAAGAAGCTGGACGCTCTCTCTCCTTCGATCGATGACTGGCGCGGTCTCCCTTTCCACGAGGAGTACAAGGAGGCCCTCCTTGAGGTCCACGGCCGCAAGCGGAGCTTCTGGTCGAAGTACGGAATGTGATTCGGGCAGGAAGTGCGGCTTTCCTGCCAGGCTGAAGAGGCGATAGTAAATAACCCCGCAGCAAGCTAAAGGGGCATTAAGAGGCAAAAGCCTAAAGGTCTAAGCGGAGTTGGTCCTTATGTTGCAGTTTGATGTAGCGCTGTGTCGCATCAGAGATAACGTCGCACACAAGGTGCGACGCTACATCCATTTTATCGTAGTTGAGAGGTTTGTCCCTGACAGAGTTCATGTAGCTCGTACAAACAACAAGCAGGTTCGCCTGTGGCGAATCTCCGCTTCCCTCCCAGAAGCAAGCTTTAGGGTATAAAGCGGAGGCTCTTTATGAGCGATTCCGGCATCTTGAGCTTGTGGCTGATCGCTGATGGCTTCTTTAGAACTGCTCGATAAACCGTAAGTCGTTCGTGAGGAAGGTGCGGATGTCGTCGATCCCGTAGCGGAGCATCGCCATCCGCTCGACCCCAAATCCGAATGCGAACCCGGTCACCTTCTCCGGATCGTACCCCACTTTCGTGAGAACGGCCGGGTCGACCATCCCTGCTCCCCCCAACTCCAGCCAGTCTGACGATCCACGGGAGCGCATGTGTACCTGCACCGAGGGCTCGGTGAACGGGAAGAAGTCACCCGACAGGCGCATCTCGTACCCCTCGCCGAAGAACTCGCGTACAAACAGCTCGATCACATACTTCAGGTTGGCAAGGGAGAGCCCCTCCTCCACCCACAACAGTTCAACCTGGTGAAAGACCGGGGAATGGGTGGCATCCTGCGTATCGCGGCGGTAGCAGCGGCCGGGGCAGATGATCCGCACCGGAGGATCGGTTTGTTCCATCACCCGGATTTGCACCGGAGAGATGTGGGGGCGCAACAGATGCGAGTCGTCGATATAGAACGAATCCCATTCCTCGCGAGCCGGATGATCTTCGGGAATGTTAAGTGCCTCAAAGTTGTAGTACTCGCTTTCGATCTCTGGCCCAGTGGCGACATCGAACCCCATGCGCAGGAAGATCGACTCGATCTCTTGTTGTACCTGGGTGAGAAGATGAAGGTGGCCAAGGGAGTGGTAGACACCGGGGAGGGTAAGATCGACCTTTTCTTTGGTGATTCTCTCCTCCACGGTCACGTTTAAAAACTTGTCCCGACACTTATCAAAGGCGGTGTTAGCGTGGTCCTTAAGAGCGTTCAGGAGTCTTCCCGCTTCAGCCCGCGCATCAGCGTCAAGCTCTCCGAGGACCTTGAACAACCGCGCAATACGTCCTTTGCGGCCAAGGAATTCGATCCGGAACGTCTCTAGTGTCTGTTGATCGGTGAGGCCTAAGAGCCGCTCATCAAGGTCGCTCTCCACGAGGCTTATCTGCTTACGTAAATCGTCCAATTGAGCCATAGAAACAAGATTATAGCGACCCTATCCGCTATTGACAAGGCTATTCTGCAGCGTGTATCCTTCCGTAGTAATTGAGTGATTTAGCGATTGAATGATTGAGTGATTGGAAATTCGAGTCTTTCAGCGGTCTTGTACAGGAAAAGGAGGAAGGTTGAACTACGAAAAACGTCGTACCGCGTTGCTCACCGATCTTAAGGCCGATGCGTTCCTCATTTTCAACCTAGAGGGCTCAGACAGCGTGAGCATGTTCTACCTTACCGGATTTACCGGCGAGGGGGCGCTCCTCTTGTCGGCGAAGGAAGCGTCCCTTATGACCGACTCTCGCTACACTGAGCAGGCCAGCCGTGAGGTTCCCGGGCTTCCAGTCGAAGAGATAAAAGGGGACTACCTTAAGGAAGTCACGACCATGCTCAAGGCGAGGAAGCTCAAACGGGTTGCAGTTTCCTCCAAGAGAATGACCTACTACGTAGTAGAGAAGCTGCGTGAGTTGTTCGGTGGGGAGATTATCGCTTTTGAGGACCCGGTGATGGCTTTGCGAAGGCTGAAGGATCCTGAGGAGATTGCACGGATTAGGGAGGCGACCCGGCTCACCGAGGCATCGCTCATCTCGCTTTTAGGTGAGATCAAGATCGGGATAAGCGAGCGAGAGCTTGCCTTGCGGCTGGAGGTCATCATGCGGAAGAATGGAGCGGAGAAGGTCGCCTTCGACCTGATCGTCGCTGCCGGGGAGAACAGCGCCCTACCACATTACCGTCCTGGGACTCGGAGAATCAAAAAGGGAGACCTTCTCTTGTTTGACATTGGTGCGCAGCTTGATGGCTACTGCTCTGACATGACGCGCGTCTTCGCGGTGAAAGAAGTGTTGCCACAAGCGCGGGAGATCTACGAGCTTGTCCTGCGCGCAAATCAAGCTGGTATAAAGGCAATTAGAGCTGGGGCAAGCGGAGTAGCGGTCGACACCATCGCCAGAGACGTGATCGCCCAAGCGGGACACAAGGAGCACTTCGGCCACGGCCTCGGTCACGGGGTCGGCCTGGAGGTGCACGAGGGGCCGCGTCTTTCCCCCTTAAGCAAAGATACTCTGCAACCTGGAATGACCGTCACGGTCGAGCCGGGGGTCTATCTTCCCGGGTTTGGTGGGGTGAGAATAGAGGATTTGCTGGTAGTTACAAAGAACGGCAGCGAAGTCTTGACAAGCTTGCCAAAAAATCGCCTGATCGAGGTTGGCTGAAGCGATGAGAATGCGAAGCGAATTGGCGCTCGGCTTGCTACTGGGGTTGGCTATCCTTCTTTGCGGGTGCGCCCTACTTAACCCCTCTCCGGTGGCGCGCTTTGAGGTGGCGCCCGTAGTCGTCTACGCCAGGGAGACGGTGACGTTTGACGCTTCGTCCTCTTACAGTGGGCAGTCGATAGTCTCTTACACCTGGGAGTTTGAAGATGGGGAGGTTGCTTCCGGTCTAAAAGTAAGCCACATTTACACTGAGCCAGGGCGCTATCTGGTGACCCTGCATGTGAAGGATGCCGGCGGACGAAACGCGTGGGTGAGCGATGAGATCCTTGTCTACCTGCGAAGTGGTAGCGAGATCTTCTTTGAGGATTTTTCAAGCGGAACCCAGGCGCTTGCAGATTGGAAACTCGACCCAGCATGGGCGAGCACTACGGAAGGCAAGATCGAGAACCTCTCAGGTGTGCACGGGTTCGTCCTTCACATCGATAGCGGGATGGACCGCTGGCATCGTCGTACCACTGCGGTCAAAGTTCCTCCACTACGCTTTGGCCAGATGCTTGTCATCTCCTGCCAGGTGATGACAAGCCACACTCAGGATGCCCACACCTTTTTTATCTTCCCCGGTCGCAAGTCGCTTGACTCGCTCGCAGGCTCCTTGCCTTATTTTGTCTACACCAGCGCAGGCGAAGGGGCGTACCTCCGGGAGCCGGATAAGTATGGAGGGGATGTTGGTCATCCCCTCTCGTTCAAGCCGGGAGTCTATCTGTGGTACACCTACAAGTTTGTCTTCTCCAGTGAGGGGTATCGCTTCTATGTAAACGATGTGTGCTACGCTTCGGGAGCGATCTTTGAATCGTTCACGGATTCAAGTGATTGGTTGATCCTCTTGGGTGACGAAAGCCACGCTGAGGCGTGCAATGCTTACTTTGATAACATTAGGATGTGGATTGAGGAATAAGAGGGACTTGCTGCATACAGTGCGCGGCAAACCTTTACGAACGATTTAGCTCTGACCTATCCTTCTACGGGTTGACGCTTCCTCTCTGATTAGCTAATCATGATCAGAAGTAAGCTCTTATCTTGTTTATCCGTTACTAGCTCTTCACAGCTTGTCCAAAACACCATTTCTTGACATCATGCAGAGGGAGGGGAAATGGTCCTTAGCTTTCTAGTGCTGGTGCTACTGTGGATTGTTTTTACTCGAAGCACCGATCCTTATGTTCTTCTTATCGGCGTTGTGGCCGCGGGAGGAGTTACCGTGGTCAAGCGACACCTGTTTCCGTCGCTCAATCCGCTCTCTTTTTCGCTCCTGTATCG
>DQCH01000062.1 GCA_003545155.1 Candidatus Acetothermia bacterium | reverse complement strand
TCGAGGGCCTCAACCCCTTCGCGTAACCTCGCCATCTCCTCCTCCAATCGGTGCAGGCGTCGGGTGACAATCGGGCGTCCCCGATGAAGCCGTTTGGCTCGCTCATACAGGGCCTGTGCGTTCTCGATTGGGTTCAACCGTGGGTTGAGTGGAATTACGATCTTCTCCTCACTTACTGGGTCAAGGAGGGCCGCCTCGCGCATCCGGCGGGTGAGCGAACTCTGGTGGATCATAATCAGGTCGGCGTGATATCGAAGTCGCTCCTCAGATTCCGCATCAGCGAGCCACTCCTTGAGCTTCTTCACGGTCCGCTCCCGTTTAGCGATCGCGTGCAAGAGCCCCTCTCGAAACGGCTTCTGTGCCCCATCACTCTGTGTCGCCTCGCGCTTTTCTCCCCACTCTGTGTCGAGCGCGTCGGAGAAATTGGGGTATTGTTCACCAGGAGGAATGAGCGGGAAGAACGCGGCCCGATTCGACACCCGATCGACCTCTGCTTGCGGGTCCTCCACCCGTCTTAGGAGGAAGGACAAACTCTCCAAGATCCCCTCTGTCAGCGGTTCATCGGAGCGAGCCTGGGCTCGCATGACAATCGCCTCCGCCGTTCTGCGCCCGATTCCGTCGATGCGATGCACCAAGGCACGAACCGGCTCCTCTTGATCAAGGGCCTCTTCGAGAAGCGCACAATTCATCTTTGACGGATCGATCTTATCCTGCGGGGGGAGCGGCTGATAGACCTCTCCAGGGACCACACGAGGCCCAGTTCGAAGCGCCGCGAGAACTCGATCACCCCGTAGGAGGATCAGGTTTCCTCGCACTCCAAGAAGCTCCACAATCAGGAAAAATCTTTCTTCCTCCTCCGCCCGACGACGTTCTACCGTCAGGGTGACGACCCGGTCCCACCCCGATTGCTCGATACTGACGATCCTCCCGCCACGCAAGTGTTTCCGCAGGAGCATCACAAACGGCGAAGGAGTCACAGGATAGGGAAGCTCAAGCTGCGTCAGGTGAAAGGCCGCTTCTCTCGGGGAGACAAGGAGGCGGATGGCCCTGCCCACAAACAGATGCAGGACAAACGTCCCATGTTCCGGCTGGTAGATAGTCCGAATGACCCCTCCAACGACCGCCTTCTCTATCTCGGTGAGCGAGGCTGCAATCGCCAATCCGTCCATATCCTCTCCAGTTGATTGATTGAAATAAGACCACTATAATTGTTATTATACCGCCGGCGTAGCTCAGTGGTAGAGCAACGGTTTCGTAAACCGTAGGTCGGAGGTTCAACCCCTCTCGCCGGCTTTTTGCTCTTTACTGTCAGGATTAACCCTTTGAAGTTCCTGCGCTTGGTAAAGACAGCCTAACATCACATTTTGGTGCTGCAACGCGAATTATCTTACCTATCTCAAGGAAGCAAGTCAGGAGCGTCTCTTTTTGCCGTTCCTCTTCCCACAACCTTGGGGGCATTGGCTCGCCCGATCAGGCCTTTCGGTCCTACGGCCCCACAAAAGTGGTGACCGGCTTCTCCTTCCTTATGGCCAAGTGAGGTTCTCAGTTGATCTCTGTAATGGCATGATAAGTTAAACTTGATCGGTTAGGTAAGGATTTTTAAAAAGGGGTGAGAAAACGTGGATGACGAGATTGTCAAGATTGGGATTATTGTTGCTGTTATGGGGGCGTTGCTTCTGGGTGGCCTTGCACTTAGATACACAACCGTAGCACCAGAAGTTACAGAAGTCGCAGAAACTACGGAAATAAACGTGCTTCCTCCAAAGTCACTTGAGATGTTGGACCCAATCTATTCGGAGAAGGCAGTCTATGAAGACGACACTATCCGCATATCTTTTGACGCCGCTTGTACGGCTGACGGCGTGGAAAGCAAGCTGCCTTTCTGGCTACACAACGCCTCAGACGATGTCGTTACCGTCTTATGGGATCTTTGCTCAATACAGCTCCCCTGTGCAAATACGGTCAACATCGTCCATGAAGAGCAGTTAGGTCTATTCGGGCCGCTCTCTTCCCCACCCATCTCGATTGCTCCGGGTGGTGATTTGTTTGACGCGGTCTTCCCGCTATCAGAGGTTGATTGGGTCGACGATAGTTGGTCTGTCTCCTCCGATGTGTTTGACCAGGGACCGTTCTTATTCGTGTTGGCGTTAGAAGCCAGTGACCCATGTTGCACTGAACCCCAGATAAAGTATTACACTTTTAGGTTTATTATCAGGTAGGAAGCGTCTCTTTTAAGGGTTTACTCCAACGTCCACATCTCGCTGTCGATGAAGAGGGGATTATTAGAGTCTGAACTCTTTTTAGAAATTATAGAGGAGGCTTTACAAGGCACCCCGTCCTTTTTACAGTGAGCAAGGGGTTGAATTTGCGCGTTTCTTCTCCTAGCGATAGAATGTATAATGTAATAAAGACCTTAAGGAGGTAACCACATGGCTAGAAAGGAGATCTTTGACAAAATCTCCATTTACATCCCACAGACAAAGAAGGATCAGAAACCCGTCGAGCGGCTGATTCGCCTGAGCAGGAAACGCGATCGGTCGATCAACTACCTGGTTGTTGACGCGATCCTTGACTATCTCAAGCGGGAAGAAAAGAAGTAGATTTAAGACGCAGTCTTCAAGCTTAAGGAAGCTGATCTACGAGCGCTGGCCCTTGTGACGTACCTCCAAGCCAAAGCGATGAACATCGCGGTGTGGTGGAGTATGGCAAAAGTTTCACATCTTTTACTTGCGCCACGAGCGCTTGAAAGTTTTTTAAGCTCAGCTTAGAGTCACTCATTTAAGGAATCCCTGGTTCTAGACTCAAATAGCTTGAATCAAAACCTTCCTTAGATTCATGTCACAACCCCGAGGGATCGAAAAGCGGCGTTCCGACGCTCCACTTAAAAACTCATCGTAGTTCGGCGGAATGTGGCGCAGGTGGTAGCACATCCTGGTTAAGATCTCCTGTCCAATTGGATCCGAGAAGTAGCCTTCAGAACGCAAGTGCGGTTGAAATCGTGGCCCTTTGCCCCTAGAATGATCAATAAAGCAGGAGGGGTGGGTGAGCGGTCTAAGCCGCTAGTTTGGAGAACTGGTGTACCTTCGGGTACCGCGGGTTCGAATCCCGCCCCCTCCGAAAGCGCCTGTGCTAGGTGGGGGGCTAGCGGTCCCCTGAAATCCACAACCCGCTATAGTGGAGCCGAAGGGTTCCCAGAGGGGGAAGGCAGTAGGGTCCGTTCTCGGGCAAGCGGTGTTGAGGGTCGAGCTCTCTGCGGCGCATGCTTGTAAACCCCGTCAGGCCCGGAAGGGAGCAGCGGTAAGCGAGCCTCTGCGGGTGTTAGAGAATAACTTGGCCTGAGCTGGCTGCCTGTGAAGCGCCTGGTGTCTTCTCACAACGGGACCACGCACAGGCGCAAAAATTATGTGGGACTACTCATCCCAGGAATGGATGACTCGCGTCCTCCTTCTCTTTACCTCGTGATCTAGCAAAAGCAGTCGTTCGATCGGTGCTCGTTATGCTATCATTCAGTGCGGAGGTGAATATGCGCACGTTTCTGTGCATCCCGATTGACACTCCCCTGCGCGAAGCACTCTCTAACCTCTCCGGGGAACTTCGCTCATTAGTGCAGGTCCGAGCTTCGTGGGTAAAAGCAGAGAACTTCCACGTGACGCTACGCTTCCTGGGGGAGATTGATCCCATGCTGACAATCGAGCTTCAGCAGCTCTGCCGCGTAGTCACCAAACGGATCCAACCTTTTAACCTTTCGATAGACCGGCTGGGGATTTTTCCTTCACCGGAGCGTCCGCGGGTTCTATGGGCCGGTGGCGAAGCTCCTTCTACCTTCCGCGATCTTGCCTCCTTCCTCAACCACGAACTAGTGAAGATCGGCTTTCCAAAAGAACGAAAGGCCACCATATCACACATTACCCTGGCGAGGATTAAGGGGAGGGCTGACCGGTCGATCGGGGAGGCAATCCGCTCCCTGGGGAAGCTTCCGGGATGGACCCTGCATGCTGACCGACTCATACTGATGGAGAGCTGCCTCACCGCACATGGAGCAGCCTATACCCCACTGTTTACGCAACGATTTGGTGATGCCGCTGCCTGCGGTACCGACGCAAGTGGCCGTGCAAATGATCATGCCATTTGAATACCTTGACCATACTGCCGATGTGTGCCTGCGTGGGACCGGGGAGACGGTCGAGGAGGCGTTCTGTGAGGCGGCGCGAGCGCTGTTCAATCTGATGGTTGACCTGGAGCGGGTCGCACCGAAGCGATCACAGCGGGTCTCCTTATTCGCGGAACGACTCGACCTTCTCCTTGTGGAGTGGCTGTCCGAGTTGTTGGGCCAAAAGGATCTCACTGACCTTTTCCTATCGAGATTTCATGTTGATATCCGGCAAGGCAAGGATGGGTTTCACCTCGAAGGAGAAGGGTGGGGGGAACCGCTTGATCCGCCCAGGCACCGCGTGAAGCTTGAGGTCAAAGGGGTAACTTATTCCGGGCTTCACGTCGCTCATGAAGGGAAAATTTGGATCGCCCAGTGTGTAGTCGATATCTGAAGGAGGAACGATGAGCGAGGAATTCACCTTGAAGAGAATCTCACAGTCGGAATGGCTCCTTGAAAAAAGCGGAGAGATGCGGGTCCCCGGACGGATATTCGCCGATATTCAAACGATCGAACAGCTACAAACTGACGTAGCGGAAAAAAAGGAGTGGAACGCGCTGCGGCAGGTGCGCGATGTCGCCTGCCTCCCTGGAATCGTGACCGCAGCCCTCGCCCTCCCTGACGTCCACCCAGGTTATGGATTCCCCATCGGCGGAGTGGGGGCGTTCGACCTCAAGGAGGGGGTCGTCGTGGTCGGTGGAGTCGGCTTCGATATCAACTGCGGGGTCAGACTTCTCGCCACTCCGCTCCATAAGGAAGACCTAAGCGGCGTCCTTTCCGAGCTCGCTGATGACCTCTATCGCACTGTCCCTGCCGGACTTGGCTCCGAGGGAAAGCTCCGCCTCACACTCGATGAGATCGACCAACTCCTTCGGGAAGGAGCGCGCTATGTCGTTAAGCGGGGCTATGGGGTGGAGGAGGACCTGGTCCACATTGAGGAGGAAGGGCAAATCCCTGGGGCTGATCCGACCGTGGTCAGTCGGCTTGCCAAGCAACGCCAGTTTCGCCAAGTGGGGACCCTTGGCTCGGGAAATCACTACCTGGAGGTGCAGACGGTGGTACGAATCATCGATCCAGAGGCTGCAGCGGTCTATGGCCTCGAAGAGGGACAGGTCGTCACCTCCATCCACACTGGCTCGCGCGCCCTCGGCCATCAGATCGGCCAGGACTACTTAAAGGAGATGGAGCAAGCAAGTCGCCGGTATCAGATCCCGATTCGGTCGAGGGAGCTTGTCTGCGCCCCGATCTTAAGTGATGAAGGAAAACGTTACCTGAGCGCTGTGGCCTGTGGGTCAAACTGTGCCTTCGCTAACCGCCAAGTGATCGCCCATCTCGTCCGTTCATCGTTTGCTCGCATCCTCGGCCTGGCAGAAGAGAAAATGCACACCGTCTATGACATTGGGCACAACAATGTTAAGGTTGAGCACCACCTCGTTGATGGAACGACGCGTGCGCTCCTTGTCCACCGCAAAGGGTCGACGCGGGCGTTCGGCCCGGGACGAAGGGAGTCCCCACCTGCCTATCGAGCTGTTGGTCACCCAACTCTCGTTGGAGGGACGATGGGAACTGCCTCCTACGTCATGCGGGGGACAAACCTTGGGATGGAGAAGGCGTTTGGCAGTGGAATCCATGGAGCAGGGCGGGCTCTGTCACGCAGGAAAGCGGCCAAGAAATACTGGGGAAAGGATGTGAAGTCGGCGATGGCTGCGGATGGAATCATTCTGCGTGAGCATAGTCTCCGTGGGGTTGCTGAGGAGGCCCCTGGCGCCTACAAAGACGTTGAGCGCGTGGTCCACGCTGCAACCGATGCGGGGATCAACCAACCGGTGGCGTGCCTCCGTCCCCTTCTCGTGATCAAGGGGTAAACAAGCTGCGGGAAAAAGCGCGCGAATGATGGATGATCACCCGTGCTAGCTTGCTGGGATCGTGCTTCACGGTCGGTTTTCCTTCTAGCTCGATCATCCCCACGAGGTCAGCGCGGATCACCTCCATCCCGTATTGGTCCTCTTCTCCCAGGTCATCTTCCACCGGCTCGGCTGCCTCCTCGAGGTAGCCGACAAGGAGATCCTTATCAGGGAGGGAAGTATTGACGATGACACTGTCAAAGCAGTGAAGGTCGATGTACTCATCGAGGGTGCGCAAGTGATCGCGGAGGGTATAGCCCTCGGTCTCTCCTGGTTGTGTCATCAGGTTCGCTACGAGGATCTTCTCCGCAGCCGCCTCCTCGATCGCCGCGGCGATCCCCTCGACAAGCAGGTTGGGGATAAGGCTGGTAAACAGGCTACCCGGCCCGAGGAGGATCAACTCAGCGCGGGCGATCGCTTGAAGAACCCGGCCGTAGGGTTTGACGTTTGCAGCGGAGAGTTTGATCCGTTCGATCCGCCGTGGGTCGGCGCTGATCCGAGTCTCCCCTTCTACCCATTCCTCATCTTCCATCTGGGCGATGAGGTGGGTCTTGCAGAGCGTCGCTGGAAGGACCTGACCGCGCACGTTTAGGATATGGCTCATCTCCTCAATCGCGTGGTCGAACCCGCCGGTTGCTTGCTCTATCCCTACCAGGAGGAGGTTTCCCAGGGAGTGTCCCTTAAGGTCAGTCGTTCCACGGAAGCGGTGCTGGAAGAGGCTTGCCATCCTTTCCTCGTCCGCGGCGAGGGCGAGAATGCAGTTGCGAACATCGCCAGGGGGGAGCACATCCAGTTCGTCCCGCAGGCGGCCCGAGCTCCCGCCGTCGTCCATTACCGTCACCACCGCGGTGAGGTTTGATGTTCCCTCCTTCAATCCGCGTAGGAGGGTGGAGAGGCCGGTTCCTCCTCCCAGGGCGACAACCCGCGGGCCTTTTTGAAGAACACGAGTACGGTAGATAAGATCCGAGGGTTTCTCCTCTCGTCCGGGGGCGACTCCACGGGCGATCGAACGAACGAGGCAGGCTACTCCTATGGCGAACCCACCGATCCCAACAAGGAGAATGACGGCGACCAAAGCATAGCGAGCCAGTTCCCCTTTCGGAAGGAGCCGGTAGATCTCCCTAATCCTTTCTTTGCCTACAATCTCAAGCACGCCAAAGACGATAAGGCCCATCGAGAAAAGGGATAACAGGGCCCAACGCTTCACCCGCATTCCAGGATAGAGCCAGCGAAGCCCCCCTCGCAGGTGGAGGCTCATTGTCCTACCCCGTTTAGGAAGCGGACCCGCCCCTCACCAAGCAGCGCTTCCAACCCCTCCTTCAGCTCAGAGGAGGGATGCACACAGAAGCTTCGCCCTGCCATTACCCCGACGCCTTCTCCCTCATCTTCCACACGGAACAGAACCAGCGCCTCTCCCGGGTGCTCCTTCATCAAAGTGGAGACCGCTTCAAGCCTCTCTGAATCAACCTCTGGCTCCTTCAGGGTGAGGGTGACGGAGAGCCGCATGCGTGTTTCAAGTTCGCCGAGTGGGAAAACCTCGTCAGCAATAAGGTTGAGTTCGCCGTTGCGATTCCCCGCGGTGAGTTTAAGGCCCACGAGTCGGTCCACGTTCAACAGGTCGTAGGCAGTCTCTAGAACCCTTGGGAAGACCGTCACCTCAGCCTCAGCGGTGCCATCCTCTAGGGTGAGAAAGGCCATCTGGCTTCCATTTCTTGTCGCGATTCGGCGAATCTTCTTCACCCGCCCCCCCACGGCTTCACCCTCTCCCTCTTTGATCGTGGTGATCTCAGAGAGTGGAGTGCAATAGAGGGCGAGCGCCTCGCGATGGCGGTCAAGGGGATGAGCACTGACGTAGAGACCGAGAAGCTCTTTTTCAAAGGAGAGGAGCTCGGCCTGAGGAAACTCCTCATCCATGATGGTCGGCTCTACGAATGTTTGTCCCACGCCGTTGAAAAAGGAGCATTGCCCACTCTGCCGCTCGCGGCGGGCAATCTGCATTAACTCCAGTCCCTCCGATAGTCGCATGAGAAGACCACGGCGCGTGACACCGAGGCTGTCAAAGGCACCCGCCTTGATCAACGCCTCCAACGTTTCCCGATCCACTCCGTCCCCTTCGATCCGTTGGCACAGGTCGAAGAAGGAGGAAAACCCGTCTTCCCGCACGGCAAGGATCAAGGCGATCGCCCCGTTCCCGACGTGCTTGATCGCCCCGAGACCGAAGCGAATTCGGCCATCGCTCACAGGAGTGAAGTCGCATTCGCTCTCGTTAATGTCTGGCGGGAGAACCTCGATTCCCATCCTCTGACACTCGCCGATGTACTGTGCTACCTTATCCGTGTCCCCCTGCACGCTGGCAAGGAGGCTCGCCATAAAGTGAGTCGGGTAGTTGGCTTTCAGATAAGCGGTCCAGTAGGAGACAATGGCGTACGCGGTTGCGTGAGATTTGTTGAACCCGTACCGAGCGAATTTCTCCATATCGTTAAATACCTGAGTGGCTAGCTCCTGGGAGACCCCGTTTGTCCGACAGCCGGCGATGAACTTCTCGCGCAGGCTCGCCATGATGTCCTTCTTCTTCTTCCCCATTGCCTTTCTCAGGATGTCCGCCTCAGCAAGGGAGAAGGAGGCGAGTTTCTGCGCCATCAACATCAGCTGATCCTGGTAGATCGGAAGTCCATAGGTCTCCTCAAGGATCTTCACTAGACTCGGATGAGGATAGCTCACTGACTGGCGACCGCTGCGCCGTTTAACGTAATCATCGGTCATTCCACTCTCCAGCGGCCCCGGACGGTAGAGGGCCAAAAGAGCGATCAAATCCTCGAAACTGTCCGGCTGCACCCGCCGGATAAGCGCCGTCATTCCTGTGCCTTCAAGTTGGAAGATCCCAGCCGTCCGCCCCTCCTGGACCAGTTTGATGGTCTTTGCATCGTCAAGCGGGATTTGATCCACATCAATCTTGATCCCGGCTCGTTCTTGCAAGGAAGAGCAGGTTACATCGATCAGGGTGAGATTACGCAGACCTAAAAAGTCGAATTTCAATAGCCCAACTGCCTCTACATCTCCCATGTCGAACTGGGTGACAATCTCCCCGTCGGACAAGCGCAACAGAGGGACATGGCGGATCAGCTCGTCTGCGGCGATCACCACACCCGCGGCGTGTGTCGATGTGTTGCGCGTTAACCCCTCGAGGCGTAGGCCAATGTCGACGATCTTTCCTACCTCCTCATCACTCTCATAGAGGGACTTCAGTTCAGCCACGTTCTTTACCGCCGTCTGCAGCTTGTAGCCGTAGGGAATCAGCTTGGCCAACCGGTCAGTCATTCGATAGGGGGCACCAAGGACACGTCCCACGTCACGGACCACGCTACGGGCGGCCATCCGGTCATAGGTGGCAATCTGGGCCATCTTCTGCTGACCGTACTTTTCCTTAACGTAATCGATCACCCGATCACGGCCTTTGACACAGAAGTCGATATCGAAGTCCGGCATGCTGATGCGGGCGGGATTGAGAAACCGTTCGAAAATCAAATTATACTTCAAAGGATCGACTCGGGTGATCCCGAGGCAGTAGGAGACAAGGCTCCCCGCGGCTGAGCCACGTCCGGGTCCCACTGGTATGCCACTGTCATGCGCGAAGCGGACAAAATCCCACACGATGAGAAAGTAGGTGGCATAATGCATCCTCTCAATTACCTTAAGCTCGTAGTCCAGACGCTCTCCTACCGCGCCGCTCACAGTCTCAAAGCGAGCCTTCGCACCCTCATAGGCAAGAGTCCTCAGGTACTCGTCTGCATCCTTAAATCCTTCGGGAAGGTCAAACGGTGGAATCATAGTGGAACCAAACTGAAGCTCGAGGTTACAGCGTTCGGCAATCACCCACGTGTTCTCGATCGCCTCCGGAAGATCGGAGAAGAGCTCCACCATCTCCTCAGAGCTGCGAAAGTGATATCCGTCCCCGTCGAAGGACATCCGGTCAGGGTCAGTGATCCTCTTGTTCGCCCGGATATTCAGCAACACCTCGTGTGAAAGGCGGTCCTCCGGAGAAAGGTAGTGGATGTCATTTGTGGCAACAAGGGGGAGGTCTAACGACCGAGCAAGCCTCCTCAAGCGCTCCTTAAGGAGCTTCCCACGGTCGGTTCCGTGGTCCTGAAGCTCAATGTAGAAGTTTCCTTCCCCGAAGATCTCAGTGTACTTAGCCGCTGCAGTTGCAGCCTCTTTCTCATGACCGGCAAGCAGGAGCACTGGAATCTCGCCGCTCTCACAAGCGGAGAGGGCGATCAGCCCAGTGTGATAGCGCCTTAACAGTTCCTTATCAACCCGTGGTTTATAGTAAAACCCCTCAGTATGGCCGAGGCTGACGAGGGCGATGAGGTTCTGGTACCCCTCCTGATTTGTAGCGAGCAGGACAAGATGGTAGTACTTCTTGCCGTTTCGCGCCCTGCGTTCACGCCGGTCCCCGGGAGAAAGGTAGACCTCGCAGCCGATAATTGGCTTGATTCCTCGCTTCTTTGCCTCTTTGTAGAACTTGATCGCTCCGCTCATCACCCCGTGGTCGGTGAGAGCGAGAGCGTGCATATCGCAGGCTACAGCTTTGTCAAGAAGCGCGGGGATCTTGCAGGAGGAATCCAGAATACTGTACTCGGAATGGGTGTGGAGGTGGACAAACTTTTCCGTCAACGTCTTCAATTCCCTTCGATAAAGATGACCTTTTCTTCGCCCGGTTTCACCAAACCAAGCAATCTACGTGCCTCCTCCTCGATCATTGCGGGGTCATTTTGCAGGGCAAGGCGTGCCCGTAGTTCCTCCTGGGTGGCAAGGGCTCCCTTCGCTTGTTGTGCTAGGGTAGACAGATCTCCTTGTAGTCGCCTTATCTCAAAGGTACGACCAAGATAGAGGAAGGAAAGCAATAACAATATAGCAAGAAGTGCCCACACAAGGATGCGCCGGTGACTTCGTCTAGCACGACGCTTTGCCGCAGGATACCCGTACGTGCTCGTTCGCATCCCCCCCATCTTCCAGTGCAGCGATCCTACGGCCGGAACCGCTCCGGCCACAAGGCCAGTCGCAGCTCAAATTCCTCTTCGATCCGCAGGAGTCGATTGTACTTGGCCACGCGCTCGCTGCGCGAGATCGATCCGCTCTTTAGTTGCCCACATGCCGTTCCAGTGGCCAGATCGGCAATTGCTGTATCTTCAGTCTCCCCGGAGCGGTGAGAAACCACACAGGTGTAGCCGGCAAAATGGGCTAGATCCATCGTCTTCAGTGTCTCTGAAAGGGTTCCGATCTGGTTGAGCTTGATCAGGATCGAGTTGGCGATCCCCTCATCGATGCCATGGCGCAGCCGCTCAGGGTTAGTGACAAAGTTGTCGTCCCCCACGATCTGGAGCTTCCCACCAAGGCGCTTGGTAAGGATCTTCCATCCGGCCTCATCCTCCTCAGCAAGCCCGTCCTCGACCGAAACAAGCGGATAGGTTGCCGCCCACTCCTGATAGATAGCTACAAGTTCCTCAGCCGATAGCTGCTTTGAGCTGCCATTAACGGTGAATCGGTAGGAGCCATCGTAGAAGCTAGTGGCTGCGGCGTCGATCGCGAGAGCGACATCCTCACC
>DQCH01000051.1 GCA_003545155.1 Candidatus Acetothermia bacterium | reverse complement strand
TGGAACGATCGAGATAATCGGCCTTGGGAAAGCAGAGTCACACGGCCTAGAGAAAGGGGTGGTCGTGGACATCGGCCGCACGATCGCGTCCATTCGCAAGGCGGTCGAGGAAGCGGAGAACATGGCCGACGTCAAGATCGACTCGGTCTACGTCGGCATCGCGGGTAAGCACATCACCTCGATTAACAACAGTGGGACCGTCTCCATCAACCGTCCAGATCGAATCATTGCCCAGGACGACGTGCGCCGCGTTGTGGATACGGCACAGGCGATCCAACTCCCACCGGAGAGCGAAATGATCCACGTTATCCCACGCCAGTACATCGTAGACGGGCAGGATGGAATCACCGACCCGGTAGGGATGACGGGGACGCGACTCGAGGTCGACGTGCACATCGTCACCGGCGCGATCACGGCAGTGCACAACCTGGTCCGCTGCGTAGAGAGCTTAGGAATCAGAATCCGGCAGATCGTCCTCGAACCGCTTGCCTCGTCGATGGCGGTCCTCTCCTCAGCGGAGAAGGAGCTTGGGGTAATCTTGATGGATATTGGTGGCGGGACCACGGACATCAGTGTGTTTCGCGGAGGAGACATCTGGTTCTCTAAAGTGATTCCAATCGCGGGGGAGCACATCACAAATGACATAACCGTCGGTCTTCAGACCCCGATTGAGGAAGCGGAACTGGTCAAGAAGCAGGCAGGGACAGCGTTGGTTGAAAGCGTTGGCGAAGACGAGAAGATCGAAGTGGCAACAATCGGTGGAGACGAGAAGAAAACCGTCTCCCGCAAGAAGCTGGCCAAAATCATCGAGCCGCGGGTGGAGGAACTCCTCGACCTGGGGTTGCAGGAGGTGGAGGACGCCGGCTACCGTGACCTGGTCCCGGCGGGTTTAGTCCTCACCGGGGGAACCTCTCTGCTCAAGGGGATCGCCGAGTTCGCCGCTCAGCGATATGAGATCCCAGTCCGGCAAGGGAAGATCCCACAAGGGATCCACGGACTACGGGATATCGTGGAGTCACCGGTCTACGCCACATCGATTGGGCTGTTGCGCTACGCCGTGGAGATGAAGGACTTCAAGAAGACCCGATTTGGGCGAAAAAGAACTTCCCTGGTTAGCAAGCTTTTCACCTGGTTCAACCGTTTCTTCCGGGGGTAACAGATGGAAGATGAGAGGAACCTCGTAATGCCGCCTGCCCGGTTGATGGTTATCGGTATTGGCGGTGGTGGGGGAAACGCCGTCGACCGGATGTACAACACCAGGGTGAGCGGAGTGGAACTGGTTGCTGTCAACACGGACGCGCAGGTTTTGGAGGTCGTCCAGGCGCAGCGCACCCTTCAGATCGGCCGCAAGCTGACCGGCGGTCTAGGGGCCGGTGGAGATCCGGAGATCGGGAGGCTCGCTGCCGAGGAGAGCCGTGAGGATGTCATGGATCTCCTCGATGGGATTGACATGGCATTCATCACCTGCGGGATGGGCGGCGGGACTGGAACCGGCGCCGCACCGGTGATCGCTTCTCTAGCAAAGGAAGCAGGGATCCTCACGACAGGAATCGTCACCCGGCCGTTCTCGTTCGAGGGGCTGGCACGGGCGGGGAAGGCAGAGGCGGGAATCGCACGCCTCTCCCAAGTCGTCGACGCGCTCATCACTATCTCCAATGACAAGCTCCTCAAGGTCGCTCCGTCAGACACCCCGATCACCAAGGCGTTCGAGATGGCCGATGAAGTTTTACGGGAGGGGGTAGAGGGGATCTCGGACCTGATCACCATCCCGGGGATGATCAATCTTGACTTCGCCGATATCGAGAGCGTAATGCGCGGTGCCGGCACTGCTATGATGGGAATCGGCGAAGGCCAGGGTGATGGGAAGACGAAGGAAGCGGCACGAAACGCGATTTCTTCCCCGCTGCTCGACGGCTCGATCAAAGGAGCGCGCAAGGTGATCATGAACATCACCGGTGGGTCTGACCTGACCTTGGAGGAGGTCACCGACGCAGCATCCCTGATCCGCGAAGCTGTTTCAGATCGGGCAGACATCATCTTCGGAACAGCAATTCGCGATGGAATGGAGCAGGTCCGCCTGACAGTCATCGCAACCGGTTTTCCGCTCTCTTTCACCGGCGAGGAGGAGGGAACACCATTCGGCAATGAGATGATGCTCGCTAAATTACAGCAGGAGAGCCGGCTGGGGGAGGATGACTTTGACATCCCCACCTTCCTGCGCCGCCGCAGGGCGCACGAGGAAGCAGCTCCTCGTCCGTGGGGAGAGAAAGGGAACTAGATCCTGGCTGCACCGCCAAGACGTGATCTTTGCGGGATTCGAATCTGGGAAGTCTTAAATAGCCTTCAGCAATCAGCCAAGAGTAAAACTGTTGTGAGCTGACGGCTGAATACTGAGAGCTGATTGCTGCTTTTGATCTCTATAGGAATCCAGGAGACCAGGAAAAGGATCGACTTCCTACTCTCTTATATCAGAGAACTACGGTTTTGTTTCTCCTCCTGCATTTCTGGTCTCCTCATTAACAAAACCGCAGACAGATCCCCGTCAACGTGATGGTTATCACACACTGGAGCGATGCATCTGTTCATGCTTATGTCCAATAGGTGTTAGCAGAATGACCGGGCACATGAGGGGACGAAGTTCCGCCGCCTGTTTGCTCAAAACGTGTCCTTTTTATGATATACTATCCACGAAGAAATGTGTCACAATAGAAGAGGGCGTGTCTGATTAGGGTGA
>DQCH01000086.1:2417-4011 GCA_003545155.1 Candidatus Acetothermia bacterium | reverse complement strand
ACAGCTATATCCTCATAGCATAAATCTTAAATACAATTCGGAAATAATATTCTCTACTGTCACCACAAGTAAGGTCGGGACGCAAAACACCGAGGTGCGAAAACCCATCGCAACTCCGTCATCAGCGCATACCATCTCCGTGCAGTACGGCAAATTCTTCCGGCTCCTCACGCTTCAGGCAAGGTAAGGGATGCTTGTAAGAGGCACTCCTCCCGATACACTCCTGCCATAAACCCAAGATGTCATCACCGTGAGAAGCCGTATTTCCTTTCTCTCGCCAAGACGCTAAGATCGCCAAGGATTATAGATTTTCACTCTCTGCGTTCTCTGCGGCTCTGCGAGAGACCCATCTCTTGAGTCTTTCTCTCTAGTTACCTTACCTTAACCGTGAGGAGCCATTCTTCATAGATGCTCCAGAACCGCTTGGCACTTTCTCGCTCTTCTCCTTTCGGGTACCATCATCCAAGAGGAGGCAAGGTGCAACCATTAGAGGCATGGATCCATGCCAATGTCGCTCTGGAGCGGGTCGACTCGGCACACCTGCGGTATAACGCGATCGATCACCAGGCTCCGCAGGATCTCCTAGGAGTCTACCGGGCTTACGATCCGGAGCGGATCTACGATTGGGTCGATCTTACCCTGATCTTCGCCTACCTGAACGCACTCTCCACAATCGGCCGGATCCTCGACATCGGAACCGGGGATGGCTGGCCTGCTCTTCCACTTGCTCCTCATGTCCGGGAAGTCATTGGGGTTGACCTGTCGTCAGTGCGGGTAGAGGTAGCACGGGAGAACCTAGCCCGCTTCGGATATACAAATATCACCTTCACCATCGCTTCGGGAGAAGACCTCCCTTTTTCATCAAACTCGTTCGATGGGGTGGTTGTTGGAACTGCAATCGAACAGATGAACGATCCTCGCCGCTGCCTCGCCGAAATTTACCGCGTCCTCGTCCCTGGGGGAGCTCTAATCGCCACCGTTGAACACCTTGGGGCTGAGCTCTCCGAGGAGGTTTCCGAACAGGTCGAGTTTTTCAAGCGTGGGAATGGCTTTCTCTACCGCTACACAGTGAAAGAGGCCCTCCCATCACGGGAGGCCGAATACCAACTCTTTCTGCACTCAAGCAACGATTACAGTGAACTTTTAAACGAGAAAGCAGTTTCGTTTCCGTCCCGTCTCGGGTTTGTCAGACGTGCGGGAGAGCCAGGGGCAAGGGCCCTTGCCGATGACATAAAGAAGGCTTATGGCCTTTCCTTCCTGAAAGAGATTGCAGAGATGATCGATCAGGGACAGTACTTTGAGCTTGATCACTTCGATCTTCTCACCTTGAAAGAGACCCTGGAGGCGGTCGGATTCTCAGAGGTTAAGATCTGCGGTCGCATCACCCAGGCGGCGCACCGCTTTTTTATCGACCTTAACGAACGCGGGACACTAAAAGGTCTCCATTCACACTTTGAATCAATCTGCGCGGCCTTGGCCACCCTATGGCCGCTCATTCCGCCCCAGGACGAGTCGGTCTTATTCATACGATCTCGGAGAGGGAAATGATAACCGACGTTCTTAACTGTGCGCGCTTCGTCTGCGAGCGAAGCAT
>DQCH01000086.1:1662-2294 GCA_003545155.1 Candidatus Acetothermia bacterium | reverse complement strand
CTCAACTTCTGCTTCTTCCCTGAACCACGGTGGGAGGTAGTCGTCGACGGTGAAAGGCTACACGGATACTTTGCCCTCACCTCGGCACTCAAGCAGGCGTTCGAACGTGATGATCCCATCGACGATTTCTCATATCTAGCCAAGGTGGGGGAGGAAGAGGTGCGCGATCTGTTGCACGGCGATGTTCCGATGGGAAAGATTCCCTTGTTCGAGGAGCGGGTACAGATCCTACGTGAAGTTGGAGAACGGATGACCTCGCTTTATCACGGGGACGCAGCCCAGCTTGTGAGGAAGGCTGATGGGAGTGCACAGCGCCTTGTCGAATTGGTTGTGGAGAGCTTCCCCTCGTTTCGCGACGAGGCGTGCTACGCCGGGGAACAGATCGTCTTCCACAAGCGAGCGCAGATCTTCGCAAGCGATCTTTACGGCAGCTTTGGTGGACGCTTGTTCGGAGCGCTCCACGATGTTGACCGCCTCACTGCGTTCGCGGACTACAAACTCCCACAAATCTTGCGATCAGAGGGGATCCTTTGCTACTGCGAGGAATTGGCGGCCCAGATAGACCACAGAGCGTTGATCGAAGCTGGTTCACCCTATGAGGTGGAGATCCGTGCGGCAACAGTCTTAGCAGT
>DQCH01000086.1:0-1524 GCA_003545155.1 Candidatus Acetothermia bacterium | reverse complement strand
ACCACATTCTACTGATGTACAAACTTAAGCGTCAGGATAAGCGCTCCCCTGCCCGAACCGGGCTACTAAAAACGGCCCACGGAACGGTGGCCACTCCAGCGTTTGTTGCCGTAGCCACGCGGGCGACAGTAAAGGCACTCGAGCCGCAGGCTTTAACAAAGATCGGCGTACAGATCGTAATCGCTAACTCATACCACCTTCACCTGCGTCCTGGCGAGGAGACAATCGCCACTTTGGGAGGGCTGCATCGCTTCTCCGGCTGGAAGGGACCAACGATGACTGACTCTGGCGGCTTTCAGGTGTTCAGCCTGGGGGCAGGAAAGGAACACGGCGTTGGTAAGATTGGCTCCATATTCCCCGGTGAGGAGCCTCGCCCGCCGACGAAGAGAGAAAAGCAGGGAAAGTCGCTCGTCAAGCTGAGCGAAGAAGGGGCTTATTTCCGCTCGATTATCGACGGCTCGGAGCACTTCTTTTCCCCCGAAGGGGTAATAGAACTAGAGCGCAAGCTGGGAGCGGACATCATCTTCGTTCTCGACGAGTGCACCTCGCCTCTGCACGACTATACCTACACTAAGGGGGCGATGGAGCGGACGCACCGCTGGGCGAAGCGCGCCCTTAACGCGTTCAACGAGCTCGCTTGTGACGCATCCTTCCCCAACCCTGACCAAATCCTATATGGGATCGTTCAAGGTGGAGCGTACAAAGACCTACGTCACGAGAGCGCAACAGTAATCGGTGGGATGGACTTCGGCGGATTTGCCATCGGCGGGTCGCTCGGCCGCTCAAAGGAGGAGATGCACAAGGTCCTCGACTGGACAATCCCTCTTCTTCCGGAAGAAAAGGCGCGCCACCTGCTTGGAATCGGAGAGATTGAGGATATCTTTGCCGCTGTGCGGCGCGGAATCGACACCTTTGACTGTGCTGCCCCCACACGCATCGCGCGTAACGGGACCGTCTTTTTTAAGGATGCTCCTCGGCACCGGATCAACCTGCGCAACTCCCGTTTCCGCGACGATCCCCAACCAATCGACGAAACGTGCAACTGCTTCACCTGTTGCCACCACTCACGCGCCTACCTGCGCCACCTGTGCCTAGCAGGTGAGTTCTCCTTCTACCGACTAGCCACGATTCACAACCTCCACTTCCTCGTGCGCCTGATGCAGGATATCCGTGCGGCAATCGAAAGCGACACGCTCGATAAGCTGGAAAACGAGTGGGAAAATTGAACTTGATCATTCCCTGTAGTCTTGCTACAGGGTCACGATAGTGGCATCCTGTCCTTATGGGACAGGATGCTGTTCAGAAGGGACATCATTGTGCCTCTACCAGCTTCACTACCACATCATCTTCCCTGTCAAGTACCGGAAAGCGTTGCTTTCAGAAGCGGTTGCTCAGGCTATCAAAGATATTGCACTGGGTATCCAGGAGCGGTACGAGGTAGAGATTGAGCGAATCGGCTGTGACCGTGATCATGTACATTTACTATGTAGCGCCCATCCCAAGTATGCTCCTGGGCAACTGGTG
>DQCH01000105.1 GCA_003545155.1 Candidatus Acetothermia bacterium | reverse complement strand
AGTGGACAAAAGCAGGACAAAAGGGTCAGGCCTTCATTCTTGGTGTTTCTGCGTCTCGGCAACGCGTTTCGCAATGACGCTGATGGTTGAGAAGTACAGCCCCAGGAAGTCCCCCACTTCTCTGCGCGTGTAGTGATGGACTCGCACGGCCTGATGGATCCGTTCATTGCGGGTTGCCTTGTCGGAGACGCCCGAGAACAGCTTTTCCAGGCTCGGACGAGCTGCGAAGCGTTCTTCCTTTCGAATCTCCGGGTCAACTGGTTTCTCCTTGAGCAGGGGCTTCATTTGCTCCACGAACGTATCGGTCCCCAAGAACGCTCCCGCTCGCAACTCTTCCTCGATTCATTTAGTGATTCAGCTCAGAATAGAAGGGGGTAAGTCCAGAGGTTTCTGTCGCGCCGTCGGTGCATAGCTATGGACCATGATCGCCCCCCCGTGAATCTTCTTCGCGGATACATCGATTTCATCTTGGCCCCTCCTTCAGCAAACTTATCACCTCGGAAGGGGGTAAGCCCATCCCCTCTCCAGCCATTAGATCAAAATGATGATCGGCATGGAGCAGGCTACAGCCGTTCTCCACAGCAACGGTCATGATAAGTACATCGGGCGGGTACGGTCAATCCCTTCTGTTTCAGCTCATAGGCTAGGTGAGAAGCTCTCTCCCACGTTTTAGATGTGGTTTCAAGTTGGATGAGCGCCCTCAGGTCCTCCTTAAGCTCCTGATACTCCCTTGCCGTCCTCGTTCCAGAGAGGAGTTCCAGTATGATAATCCCTGCCGTGGTCGCTCGATTGTCCGCTATCCGTCGGTCGACTTCATCCGTAGCGCGGGAGGAGACCCCTTTTCTTAGAGCCAGGATCCAAGCGGAAGTATCGATCAAGGCAGCCTTGGGAAAATCCCTTACTTGCCCTCGCTCTTGGCGATTCGGATCTTCAGCTCGCATCCTGTCTCATCGATTCTAGCTCCTCCAAGGAAAGATCCAGATCCAGGTTACCCAACTTGGTTCTCAACCTCTCCCTCTTCTTCTGTTTAACCAGGGCCTCTAAGGAGCGTCGGATGGCCTGGCGCTTCGTTTTAACCCCCAATAGATCCATTACTTCTCTCACTAACTTCTCATCTAGATCAACAGTCGTGCGCATA
This sequence comes from Candidatus Acetothermia bacterium, assembly GCA_003545155.1. GTDB lineage: Bacteria > Bipolaricaulota > Bipolaricaulia > UBA7950 > UBA9294 > UBA9294. The sequence goes on along the minus strand of DQCH01000105.1, from coordinate 5,424 downwards.
GGCATCACCTCTTGGCATAATTATACAAGAAATTGTGTGCCATCCAAGTATGCCTTCACACCCTTTGTTAAATTGCAAGGTTCCTTTCTGCACTAGCGGTCAATCTCCTGGAGCATCTCCCAGACGAACCCCGCTGCCCGCCCGAGCGCCGCAGCGGAAACGTGCTCCACTGTATCCTCGCAGGTGTGCCAGTAGGGGAGAGAGTCGGTTTGTGGGTCCCTTCCCGCGAGGCAGATCGCGCGGTAGCCCAGGCGCCGCAGGGTCTGCACCTCATCGACAACCGGCATCACTCCCGATTTCACCTTGAGATCGCTCCGCCTCTTCGCCATCTCTTCCGCAAGCGCGAGGAGCTCTGGATCGGGCTGGTAGTGTTTGATGAGCCCCTCCTGTGTGAGGTAACAGAGCTCCCCTCCGCCGACCCCTTCCAGATCGATGAAGAGAGCCTCGCGAAGCTCGGCGTGTTCCCTTAGAAGGACCTTCAACCCGCGATGATCTACCTCTTCTGCACCGGTGAAGGCAAGAAAGACCTCGGTCTTTTCAAGCGGGTCTTTCGTGAGCCGCTCTGCCAGTCCCAGGTTGACTGCGACACTCGCTGCATTGTCGTTCGCCCCTGGTGAGTAGGGACGTCGCATCTCCGCGAGAAGGACGATGAGGGTCGCCAGGATGTAGAACGCATCAAGAAAGGAGGCAAGATAGGGCCAGTGCCATCCGGTCGCAGCCCCGAGGAAGTAGAGGAGCCCGTTTGCACTGTAGACTGCCAGAGTGGCGATTGATCCGTACTTGACGGTCTTGGTCTTTCCTGCACGCCAGGCGAGGCGACAGCGGTTGCTGTCCAAGTGGGAGACAACTACGACTATCTGAGTGGTCTTTCCTGTTGGAGCAATGCAGGCAACGACGTTCCGGCTCCTAACGCGAGGAAGAAGACACCAGAGAGGGCTATCGGCGCGGGTGATCGCCCACCAAAGGAGCACTGCAGCCAGCCCGGCCAAAAGCGCCCCTAGCCAGCGCGTCCAGCCCACCCAGGGATAGATCATCGTTCCGCACAGAGCCAACAGGGCCGCGGAGATGGGAAACCAGTTCATATCCCCTACTGCAAGAAAACGCTGTTCATTTGCTGCCAAGCCGAGCTTTTGTAACTGTTCACGGACGTAGTGCGCCGCTTGCGCCGCTGCTTTTGTTCCTGTCCCCCGCGGGCCGATCTCTCGCGCGAGGGCTTCCACATGTACTAGGAGTGCTTCATTCATATTCTGCGCCCACACTCATGATAGGGACTCCCAAGGTCCATCAAACGGTTGGGTATAGTGTAGGATCTGATTACAAGCCTAGGGCACCCACTCCACCGCTCAGAAAAGGCGTGTTTCACTCATGCCCGATAATTCTGTGGCTAGTGGCGCGTAGCCGTTCAAGCAGGGCGTCCTCGTCAATCTTTTGCTCTTTCAGGAGCTCTACTACCTGGGGATCATCGTTTAGAGAGGAGAGAAGCGATGTATTTGTGTCGAGTGCTCGCTTCGACGCCGCCTTAAGCACCTCGTGCGCTTTGCTTCGCGCCATTCCGCGCTTGACTAACTCAATCAGGAGGATCTGGGAATAGATCGCTCCTTTTGTCAGATCGAGGTTTTTTTGAATTTGCTCCTTATGGACCACAAGCCGGTCGATAAGGGTGGTCATCTTAACAAGCATGTAGTGGGCGAGGAGGAAGCTGTCAGGAATGATAACTCGCTCGACGCAGGAGTGAGACATATCTCTCTCGTGCCACAGGGCAACGTTCTCCAACGCCGCTTGAAGGTTTCCCCGCAATAACCGCGCCAGTCCACAGATGCGCTCTGAGGTGATCGGGTTGCGCTTGTGGGGCATAGAGGAGGAGCCCTCTGGAACTGGCTCCTCGACTTCACCGACCTCGCTGCGCGAGAGGTTGCGGATCTCCAGAGCGATCTTCTCCAACGTTGCCCCCGCGATCGCAATAGCTGCTATCATTTCGGCGTGCCGGTCGCGCTGGAGGATCTGGCTTGACACCCTCGCCGGTTGAAGGCCGAGGTTCTCGCAAGTGAGCCTCTCCACCTCAGGAGAGACCTGCGAGTAGGTCCCCACCGGGCCAGAGATCTTTCCCACTGAGATCGTTTTAAGTACCCGTTCGAGGCGCTGGATGTCACGGGCGACCTCCTCATGCCAAAGGAAGAACTTGAGCCCGAGCGTCGTCGGCTCAGCGTGCATCCCGTGTGTTCGGCCAACCATCACTAGGTCCTGGTGCTGGCGTGCCTTTTTAAGGAGTGTCTCCTGAAGTCGATACGCTACTTCCAAGATGATGTTTAGTCCAGCGCACATCTGAAGTGCGAGGGTGGTGTCTTTCACGTCAGACGAGGTGAGGCCACGATGGATGTATCGGCCGGCATCACCGGCCTGCTCTTCTAAGGAGCGGATGAAGGCAAGCAGGTCGTGGTGAATCTCGGATTCAATTTTCTCGACGCGAGGAAGATCGACGCGAACAGCGCCCTTAACGGATGTGTACGTTCCGGCAGGAACTTCCCCGAGTTTCTCCATTGCAGCAAGGGCGGCGAGTTCCACCTCCAGCCACCGCTCGTATTGAGCCTTTAATGTCCACAACTCCTTCATCGGTGGGAGGGCATAGCGTTTGATCATTTCTTCCTCCTTTCAAGGTAGCCTGTGTAGAGAGTGTCTTGGCCAACTTGCTCTACCTCGATATCGTGCAGCCGGATCCCTTCAAAGACGTATTCACTGCCGATTTTCCCCACCGCAGGGACTGCATTGCGGCCACCGATGATGATCGGGGCGATGAAGAGCGAAACCTTGTCCACCAAGCGAGCGCTAAGGAACGAGGCAGCCGTCTCACCGCCGCCCTCTACTAGAACCGAATCGATGCCTTCCGCGCCGAGGCGTTGAAGCAACGATCGAATGTCAACCCGACCCTGGTCTTTGGGGAGTCGCCATACTTCCACCCCCAGGTTAAGTAGCGCTTGTTCTCTGTCTTGGGACATTGCGGCAGTGGCAATGATCGTCCTTCCTTCTTCGTGAAGGAGCGTTGCCTCAACTGCGATCTTGCCTTGTCCATCAAGCACTATGCGGATCGGATCTTTGCCGAAGACGTGGCGCACAGTGAGCCTGGGATCATCGACGGTCACTGTTTTTAAACCGACTAAGACAGAGGCAAACTTTCGCCTGAGCCGATGTGCCTCCCTCCGGGATGCTTCTCCTGTGATCCACTTCGAATCCCCTGTTCGGGTGGCGATCTTTCCATCGAGGCTCATGGCGAGTTTAAGCTGTACGAACGGAAGGTGGGTGGTAATAAATTTGAAGAAGATCTCATTTAACCGTTTTGCCTCCTCTTCCAATACCCCTTCTGTGACATCGATTCCTGCCTCGCGCAGGTGGCTAATTCCCTGTCCGTTGACTTGTGGATTAGGATCCCGACAGGCGATCACTGCCCGCTTGATCCCTGCGTCAACGATTAGCCGCGTGCAAGGAGGGGTCTTCCCGTGATGGCAGCACGGCTCAAGGGTCACATACAAGGTGGCCCCACGGGCATTCTCTCCGGCCTCCTTTAGGGCAAACACCTCGGCATGCGGCCCTCCGAACGCCTTGTGATAACCCCGACCGATTATGACTTCGTTCTTAACTACGAGTGCGCCGGTAATCGGGTTTGGGTTGACACTCCCCTCGCCTCTTTCAGCGAGCTCAAGGGCGATCTCCATAAAGCGCCCGTCATTCGTTGAGTTTATTGAGTTCGTTGGGTCCATTGGGTTCATTGAGTTCGTTGGGGGTCATCCTGCCGTCTCCAGCAGGGCACGCATCGCTGCCAAGCGGTCCTCCTGTTTAAAGATTGACGAACCGACCACGATGAGCTGTGCTCCGGCTTCCACGACATCACGGACGTTCTGTGGCCCGATCCCTCCATCTACCGCGATCATGATCGATCGATCACCGATCTCTCGGCGGAGGCGGCGGATCCGCTCGATGGCTTCCGGCATGAATGCCTGCCCGCCGAACCCTGGCTCCACGCTCATCACCAGGACAAGGGCAACTTCATCGAGGTAAGGGAAGATCGCCTCAAGAGACGTCTTTGGTCGCAGTGAAATTCCGACATTCGCGCCGATCTTCTTAATCACGTCGATCGTAAGGATGGGATCGTCCTTTGCTTCAACATGAAACGTGATGAAGTCACCGGGGGTTACGTCAAAGTGGGGGGCGTGTATCGCGGGGTGGTCGATCATCAAGTGGATGTCAAACGGCTTTTGAAGGCCGCGACGAAGGGAGTTGACCACCGGTGGGCCGATCGTCAGGTTAGGAACAAAGTGGCCGTCCATCACGTCTATATGAAAGTAAGAAGCGAGAGGCTCAACCTCTTTTGCCTCCTGCCGCAGTTGTCCAAAATCAGCGGCAAGGAGCGACGGGGCAAGTTTCATCGTCTTCTATTTACCGATAGGAGCATGAGAAGCTGTAGTGCGGCCATTGCTGCAGCGGCGACATAGGTTAACGCAGCGGCAAACAGAACCTCCTTCACTGCTCCTAGTTCCTCTTCATTTACCAGGAGGCTCGAGCGGAGGGCGACGACCGCCCGCCGGCTGGCGTCGAATTCCACTGGGAGGGTCACCAGAGTGAACAGTACGGCGAGAGAGAAGGCGAAAATCCCGACGGTGACAAGCATTTGGTAGTGAAAGATCAGCCCTACGAAAAATAGCGGGAGGGCAAGCTGTGATCCGAAGTTTGCTAGGGGCACTATCGCCGTACGAAGCACGAGCGGTTTGTATCCACGCGCATGCTGAATAGCGTGGCCGGCCTCATGTGCTGCCACACCGACCGCTGCAACCGACACCGACTTGGGATCGGAGAGACGCAATACCTTTCCCCGTGGATCGTAATGGTCAGAGAGCTTCCCCCGGGTTCCCTCAACGGCGACATCACTGACCCCCGCTCCCTCCAGGATCCGTTTCGCAGTCTGCGAAGCACTGGTCCCGTTCGCAGTTTGCACCTGAGAATAGCGCGAATAGGTCGATCGCACCTTGTACTGGGCGTAGATTGCCAAGGCCAGCGCTGGCAGCAAGATCAGAATACTTGGCCCCATAAAGAATGGGAGTCCCCAGAACATCCCTATCCCTCCTTATCGCAGTCTTGCCGTTTAAGTATACGTACTCTAGCAGACAACGGCAAGGGAAAGCGGACGAGAAGGACGATTAAGCCCGCAGCAGCCGCCCCACCGGCGAGATCGGCAAGCCAGTCCAAGAGACTTGCTGCCCGGGTGACGATGAAGAACTGATGAAACTCATCACTTCCTGCGTAGACTGCGGTAAGTACTAAGGAGGAGAACAGCCGACGCCGGGCTGGCAGGACCTTCCAAGAAAGGACAAAGAAGACAAAGAACTCCAAGAAGTGAAGGAGTTTATCTCCGTGTGGAAACGGGACGAGTGGCTC
>DQCH01000068.1 GCA_003545155.1 Candidatus Acetothermia bacterium | reverse complement strand
GAGGGCGTCGCAGCTCTCTTTGAGCATCGCCAGGTCTCCTGCCGTGACATCGACCTTTGCACTCAGCTCGTCACAGAAGGCGGAGAGCTCGGAGAGACCGGCCTCAAGGGCAATGATGCGCACCTTGAGCTCCTGCTGTACATTGGACATCTTGTCGACATCCTCCCGCAGGTTGACGATCCTCCCTTCGGCTGCTTTAAGCTCGAGGGTAACGGCATCGAGGATGTTACGCAGGTTTTTGCTATCTTCATCGAGACGAGCGATGCCAGCCATATTACCTTTCACTTCACCGATCAGCTCGCCCATGAACGACTCCAGGCCCTCGAAGACGGTTTCCATCGCCGCGAGTTCCTGCTCAAGTAGCTCAGGGACTGCCTCGCCACCTCCCTCTTCCTGAGCATGAACCACTGCCAGGAAAAAGATAAGCGATAAGGCGGCCACCAGAGCGATAGAAAGCGCTTTCTTCATCGTCTTCCTCCTTCTACTCTTTCTGAATAAACGCTCGATAAGCATAGCCGGGAGAGCTACTTGCTATAAGGACCGTTGCGGCAAAAGGCATGACTGTTTGTCGGTCCTGGTACGGACAGGTGTCCCGTATTTACGTGGGGATAGATCGTCACTGTAACAGGTCACCGTCTCATTCGAACCGTGAAGGATGAGCGCGATCGTCCGTTGGTTGAGGTCGGTCAATCGTTGCGCAGCGATTATGAGACAAACAAGAGGATAGAAGCTTCGCAAGATGATCTCCTTGCTCGGATGTCAGGAAACCTTAATGGAGATTGAATTAGCGCTTAAGTCATTTCTTGAAGTGATTCTCAGGGCGTGTTACAATTGCGCGATTTTTGGAAACGGTAATCAAGGCCCACTGGTACCATAGTTATCAAAGCGGAGGGCCTTTAAGGCAGGGGGGCTAAAAAGAACGCAAGCAACACGTATCTAAAACAAAAGGGGTGCATGTAGCAACATGACGGCCTTAATTGCGATACCAGCTGTGATTTCGGTGCTAGCTCTGGGAAGCGCGTTCTTCTTCAACCGATCGGTGGTGCGAAAGGCGCAGGGGACCGACAGGATGAAGGAACTACAGGGGTACATTCGTTCAGGCGCGTTTACCTTCATGCTGGAGGAGGCGCGGGTGATGGGAATCACCATGCTCATCATCGGTGCCATCCTATGGATCCTGTTCTACTGGGAGATCGCGGTGGCGTTCTGGATCGGATCGGTACTTTCCATGGCTGCTGGGTTCATCGGGATGAACGCGGCGACCCATGCTAACGCGCGCACGACACACGCGGCACGCAAATCGTTCAAAGACGCGCTCAATGTCGCCTTCTCAGGCGGGAGCGTGATGGGCCTCTCCGTCGCGGGGTTGGCTCTGATCGGCCTCGTCATTGTAATAGTTCTCTTCCGTCACCTGTTCAACCCAGAGACCCTCCACATCCAGACAAAGTACCTGTTCGGGATCAAGGGAGCTGGGGTCAATTTCATAAAGGGGGCCTTGGCCGTCAGCGCCTACTCGATGGGAGCCTCTCTTGTCGCCCTGTTTGACCGTGTCGGCGGCGGGATCTACACCAAGGCCGCGGATATGGCCGCTGATATGGTCGGCAAGGTGGAGATGCACATCCCTGAGGATGACCCGCGCAACCCGGCGACGATCGCGGATAACGTTGGCGACAACGTGGGAGACGTCGGCGGTCTGGGTGCCGATCTGCTGGAGTCGTTCGTCGGCGCGATCATCTCCGTCATCGTGATGGCCCTTTACATCTATGTCGGACGTACAAACGCCAGTATCCAAGGGATTATTAGCAAGCTTGGGCTGAGTGCGGGCCTGAATGAGGCAACCTATTGGTGGATTATACTCGCGCCACTGGTGATCGTCGCTGGCGGGCTCTTCGCAAGCCTCCTCGCCATCCTCTACATTCGCTTTTCTCGTCGGCGGGAGGGGATGCAAGCAGTGCTGATGAACGGGACGCGCCTTGCCGCTCTGCTCACCGCGGTTACCACCTTCCTTTTCTGCTGGTTCTCGCCACTGGGTTTAAACATCTTCTACGCGGTGATCCTCGGACTTGCTGGTGGAATTGCGATCGGCTTCTTCTCCGAGTATTTCACGTCGACCCGCTACAAGCCGACCCGTGAACTCGCTAGGATGAATCAAGACGGCCCTGCGATCTCGGTCACCGAAGGGCTGGCACTGGGGATGATTAGCACCTTCCTGCCGGTGATCGTCATTGCTGCAGCGACGATCGGGGCCTACCAGTTCGGCGGACTCCTCGGGGTGGCGTTCACCGCAATGGGAATGCTCTCCTTCGTTGCGATGACCGTCGCTGTGGATACCTACGGCCCGATCGCCGACAACGCCGGTGGAATCGCCACCATGGCCGAGCTCCCCCCCGAGGTGCGCGAGCGGACGGACAAGCTCGATTCTATCGGGAACACGACCGCTGCCATCGGAAAGGGGTTCGCCATCGGATCGGCTGCCTTTGCTGCCCTCGGGCTGATCGCCGCCTTCATGTGGTCGGCGATCGGGAGCGCATCGCAGGTCGTTCAGCCGCAGCTTCCGATTGTGGGACAGATTGCCGCGCAGTTCTCCCCCTCGGGGAGCCCGATCCAGGTCGGGGCGTTTGTCATCGCTGGTTTGATGCTCGGAGCGATGGTCCCTTATGTCTTCTCCGCCCTCCTCATTCGGGGGGTCAGCCGCACGGCCGGGGTCCTCATCGAGGAGATCCGCCGTCAATTCAAGGAGAACCCGAAGATCATGACCGGCGAGGAGACGGCCGACTACAACCGGTGCATCAGCATCACCGCCCACGGGGGACTTAACAAGATGTTCCTCCCGGCGATGATCGCCGTCGTCACCCCGATCGCCTTCGGGCTTATCTTCGGGCGCTACGCCCTCGGCGGGTTCCTTATCGGAGCGCTCCTCTCGGCGATTCAGCTCGCCATCTTCTGCGGTAACTCAGGGGGGGCGATGGATAACGCCAAGAAGTACATCGAGGAGGGGCACTACGGCGGCAAAGGTTCCGAGGCGCATGATGCCGGGGTAATCGGGGACACGGTCGGTGATCCGTTGAAGGACACGGTCGGCCCGTCGCTCGACATCCTGATCAAGCTAATGTCAGTGATCTCCCTCGTGTTCGCCTCGCTCTTCCCGATTTACCCGATCTTCATGTAAATGCCGCTACACCATGTGAGAACAACGGGCTCTGCCGCTACCAAATGGCAGGGCCCGTAACTCTGAAAAGGAGGAGATATGAGAACCCCATTCCTGATCGGTGAACGGATCTACTTAAGACCACTTGGGGAAGGGGACCTTGATCGCTGCATGTGCTGGATCAACGATCCCGAGATCCTCTCGACCTTGGGCCGGCGCTTCCCGATGAGCCGTGCATTGGAACGAGAGTGGATCACGAGTCAGTATAAGAGTGAGAAAGACCTCTCTCTCGCAATCGTCATAAAAGATGGCGATTTGCATATCGGAAACTGTGGCCTCCATCAGATCGACTACGTCAACCGGAACGCGGAGTTCGGAATCATGATTGGGGAGAAGGACAACTGGGGACACGGCTACGCTCCCGAGGCCGCAGAGCTGATCCTTGGCTACGGCTTTGACGAACTCAACCTGCACCGCATCTCACTAGAGGTCTACTCACAGAACAAGCGGGCGCAGCGTGCCTACGAGAAGGCAGGATTTACCCATGAGGAAACAAAGCGCGAGGCCTACTTCCGCAACGGCCGCTACTACGATAATCTGATCATGGGAATTCTGAGATCGGAGTGGAGAAAAGATGGGACTTCCAGTTTGGAGTGATAAAGACCATCTGTTCATCGCCTGGGCGTTGGGGATCACGATCAACTTTAAGTTCATCGCAAAGAAGCTCGGCCTCGTCAAGACAGCGGGCCAATCGGTCCACAAAGGAGAGATGCCTCAAAGTGGGCCACCTCTCCGCTCACATAGGGATCGCCTCCGCGAGCAGATCGAGGCCTCCAAGTACGAGGAGAAGTTATGCTCCCTATCTTAGGGGAGAATGCGGTGATTCGCCAAGTTTGGTATAATAAGAGCGGTTGCCTGGTGCTTATTGCACTATAGTTTTTTAGGGTAGAAAGGAGCCTTTTTGTTCCTGGGTGGGGCCGAAGGCAAGAGTGCAAAGCCAGATCCATGGTGAGATAGGAGGAGTAGCAACCTCAATCTCCCGCGACAGCAAGAAAAGAACTCCGCCCCAACCCAAATAGTAATCTAGTTAGAACCAGTCAATGGTAAAGCAAGGAGTTTGAATAACAGACTGCAGTATGATCACCAATTTGGTTGTCTATACCGCAGCGCGACGATATACTCGTTTCTGAGGCAATTATTGTAGGGGGTTGGGAAAAGCCATGAAGAATTCATTCTCAGGCACGACCTTTAAGGGACGATTACGATATAGGGAGAAAACATGCCTTCGAGTATTTGAAGAGGAATTAAATGGAAAAAGAGAGTAATTTCAAGCGACATCATCCCCTTTTTCGGCGGTATGAGAAGAACCCCATCCTCTCCCCAGAGCAGTGGCCTTACCCGGTAAACGCGGTCTTCAACCCCGGGGCCACAGAGGTAGATGGTGAGACGCTCCTCTTGGTGCGTGTCGAAGATATGCGTGGCTTCTCCCACCTCGCCATCGCCAGGAGTAAGGATGGCAAGACGGATTGGCGGTGGGAGCCGCATCCAGCCTTGGAGCCAGACAGGAATGCCCATGAGGAGAGATGGGGCCTGGAGGACCCGCGGATCGTTTGGCTGGATGAGCGGGGAGAATACGCGATCACCTACGTCTCCTTTTCCAGCAGCGGGCCGCTCGTCTCCCTGGCGCTGACGCAGGACTTCAAAAAATTTACTCGGATAGGGCCCATTGTGCCACCTGAGGACAAGGATGCCTCCCTCTTTCCGCGGCGGTTCAACGGACGCTACGCCCTAATCCATCGCCCGATCATCCGCGGAGAAGGCGATATTTGGATCTCCTTCTCCCCCGACCTGAGGCATTGGGGAGACCATCGGGTGCTGATCCCCACAAGACCAGGGTGGTGGGACTGCCATCGCGTGGGCCTGGGCACGCAACCGATTGAGACCCCCGAAGGCTGGTTGATCATCTATCATGGGGTTCGCGTAACCGCCTCGGGGAGCATCTACCGGATCGGCCTCGCGCTGCTGGATCTGGAGGAACCCTGGAAGGTGCAAAGAAGAAGCGATGAATGGGTCCTGGGGCCGAGAAAGTCGTATGAGCAACTCGGCGATGTGCCGGGGGTCACCTTCCCCAGCGGGGCGATCTTCGAGGAGAAGACGGGGGAGCTCCGTCTCTATTATGGGATCACGGATACAACTGTTGGATTGGCCACAGCCGATATGGACCAGGTCTTAAGCTTCCTCCTCTCTTGCCCCTCCCCAACGGCGGGAGAACCTCATGGCTAAACTGAGGATCGCCATGCTCGCGCCGATCTCCTGGCGGGTCCCGCCGCGCCATTATGGCGCCTATGAGCAGGTGGCCGGTACCTTAACCGAGGGGCTCGTTCATCGAGGTGTCGATGTGACGCTCTTCGCCACCGGTGACTCTCAGACTGCCGGGAAGCTTCACTGGATCTGCCCTCGTCCCTACTCGGAGGACCCAGAGCTCGATCCCAAGGTCTGGGAATGCCTCCATATCTCGGAGGTCTTCGAACACGCGGGGGAGTTCGATCTGATCCATAACCATTTTGACTTCCTTCCCCTCACCTACTCTCGTCTAGTTTCGACGCCGGTCCTTACCACCATCCACGGCTTCTCCTCACCCCAGATCCTGCCGGTCTATCGCAAATACAACCATCGGGTATACTATGTCTCGATCTCCAACGCGAGTCGCCATCCTGGCCTGAACTATATCGCAACCGCCTACCATGGGATCTCACTTGAGGATTTCCCATTTAATGAAAAGGGTGGCGATTACCTGCTATTCCTGGGGAGGATCCATCCAGATAAGGGGACTTATGAGGCAATCCAGGTCGCTAAAAAAGCGGAAATGCCGCTTGTCATCGCCGGTCTGCTGCATGACCGCCGGTATTTTGAGGAGAGGGTTAAGCCCTATGTTGATGGGGTGAGTGTTAAGTACATGGGGACCATTGATAAACGCGAGCGGGCGTCGTTGATGGGGAATGCCAAGGCATTTTTGCACCTGATCAACTTCGATGAACCCTTCGGCCTGGCGGTGGTGGAGGCGATGGCCTGCGGCACGCCGGTCATCGCGATCCGCCGCGGGGCGATGCCTGAGGTGATCCGCGATGGGGAGACGGGCTTCTTGGTCGATAGTTTGGAAGAGGCCATAGAAAGCTTGCAGAGGATCGACGACATCGATCGGAAAAGATGTCGAGCCTGGGTGGAGGAACACTTTACCCAAGGACGGATGGTCGAGGAGTATCTGCGAGTCTATGAGGAGATTTTGGGGGGAGGAAAGGAGGCATCATAGCTAAACAAGAGGCGGTGCTAAAACCGATCCAGGTAGCCTTCGTCGGGACCTACCCCCCGCGCCAATGCGGTATCGGGACGTTCACCCACGCCCTGGCCAAGGGGATCGCTCAGCTTCAAGGGGGAGCCATCGGCACAACTGAGACCGTACGCGTGGTCGCCCTGAGCAACGGCCAAAAGAGTTACAACTATGACCCTGAGGTCCCGTTTGAGATTCAGGCTCAGCAGCAAATGGATTACCGGGAGGCAGCCGATTTCCTCAACCTCTCTGAAATCGAGGTCGTCTGCTTGCAGCACGAGTTTGGCATCTTCGGAGGGGACGATGGGGCCTACATTCTTGACCTGCTCGGCAATCTAACAAGACCTGTAGTGACCACACTGCATACCGTCCTCCAGGAACCCACCAAAGGACAACTGGAAACGTTGAAGGCCGTCTGTTCGCGTTCCACGCTCGTAGTGGTGATGGCGCAAAAAGCGATAGAGCTGTTAGTGGATGTCTATGACGTCCCAGCGGAGAAGATCCTCCTGATCCACCATGGCGCCCCGGATGTGCCCTTTCTCGATCCTGCCTATACAAAGGACCAATTCCAAGCCGAGGGGCGGCGGGTGATCCTTTCCTTTGGCCTGCTCAATCCCAATAAGGGCATTGAAGGAGCGATCGAGGCGATAGCCTTTTTGGTAAACGAGTTTCCCGACCTGCTCTTTATCGTGCTCGGCGCGACCCATCCCGAAGTGAAACGGCGCTTCGGTGAGGAGTATCGCCTCTCCTTGGAGAGGCTGGTCAAGCGCAAGGGACTGGAGGAGCACGTCGTCTTCTATAACCGCTTTGTCAGCCTGGAACAACTGATCCGATTTCTGGTCGCGGCGGATATCTACCTAACTCCTTATCTGGCGAAGGAGCAGATCACCTCGGGGACGTTGGCCTATGCCGTGGCCTGCGGCAAGGCGATCGTCTCCACGCCTTACTGGTATGCGCAAGAGCTGCTGGCCGAAGGGAGGGGGCATCTGGTACCGTTCCGGGATCCAGATGCCTTAGCGCGCCAACTGCGTGAGCTCCTCGATAATGAGACGGAGCGGGATGCCCTGCGTAAGCGCGCCTATCAGTTCGGGCGGCAGATGGTGTGGCGCGAGGTGGCCGGAGCCTACATCGAGGCCTTCAGACGTGCGCTACAGGAATGTCGGGAGCCAGCTATCGGCCTGCGCATAAGGGAGCGGACCGCGCGACCCTCCCTACCGGAGATCAAGCTGGACCACCTGCGCCTCTTGACCGATGACACGGGAATCCTGCAACACGCGGTCTTCACCACGCCGGATCGCCGGCATGGCTACACTACCGATGACAATGCCCGCGCCGTGGTGGTGGCCATCATGAACTGGGAACTATTCAAAGACGAGGAAATCTTGCCGCTATTGCAGCGCTACCTCTCTTTTCTCAATTATGCCTTGGACAAGGAGAGTGGCCGCGTGCAAAACTTCATGGCCTATGACCGGCACTTTATTGAGGAGGTAGGATCGGAGGATAGCCATGCACGGACGCTGTGGGCCCTGGGAACTGCGGTGGCTCACTCTCCTTTTGACTCGATCCTGGGGCTCACCACCCAGATGTTCCAGCAGGCATTGCCGGTCTGCAAATCTTTCACCTCGCCGCGGGCGTGGGCCTACTCCATCCTCGGCTCTTTGGCCTACCTGGAGCGCTTTAGTGGTGACCGTGAGGCCCAACGCATTTGCATCATCTTAGCCCAGCGTCTTTTGAAGTCCTTTATCGATAATAGATCGGCCGACTGGCCATGGGGCGAGGATATCGTCACCTATGACAACGCCCGGTTGCCGCAGGCGCTCATTGCCGCCGGGCACTACCTCACCGAAGATGACATGTGCCACCAAGGGTCGCGATCTCTTAACTGGCTCCTTGAGATCCAAACCGATGCGCAAGAGGGAAACCTCTCGCTCATCGGCAACAACGGCTGGTTAAAGAGGGGAGGGGAGAGGGCCCGATTTGACCAGCAACCGATTGAAGTCGCGGCGCTCATTGACGCCTGCTATGAGGCCTATCTCGTGACACAGGGAAAGGAATGGTTTAAATCAATTGAATTATGCTTCGACTGGTTCTTCGGACAAAACGACGTCCACCAAGCCCTCGTCGACCTCCAAACCGGGGGGTGCAGGGACGGTTTGCATTCAGCCGGGGTCAACCAAAATCAGGGGGCAGAATCGACCCTCTCCTGGCTGATGGCGCTCCATCGCGTCCATAAGATCCTCCATGAGAAGCATTCACCGATTTAACCGTGTCCTTTTGAGGGTAGGAGGATGACGATGCGCTTTGCGGCGATCATGGCCGGTGGACAGGGCAAGCGGCTGTGGCCCTTAAGCACAAAAAAGAGGCCGAAGCAGTTCCTGACGTTGCACGGAGAGCAGACGCTGCTTCAGGAAACGGTAGAGCGAGTTACCCTGCTGATACCCCCTGAGAAGACCTACGTGGTGGTCGGGAAGGAGCACGTAGAGGTTGTGCTCGAACAACTCCCCTCTTTGCCACCGGATAACATCATCGTTGAGCCAATGGGACGGGGAACGGCACCCTGTGTGGGCCTAGCAGCGTTGAGACTTTCGCGGATAGACCCTGAAGGAGTGATGATCGTCCTTCCGGCAGACCACGTGGTTAAAGATAAAGATCGCTTCCTGAAGCTTCTTGAGAAGGCGGCAACGCTCGCCGCGGAGGGAACACACCTGGTGACCCTGGGAATCACGCCGGATCACCCGGCCACCGGGTACGGGTACATCCAGGCATCCACCCCGTGGCCAAAGAGCGGTGCCGTCGTGGAGTCCGAGGTGCTGGAGGTGGAGCGATTCATCGAGAAGCCCGATAAAGAAACGGCAAAGCGGTTCTTAGACGAAGGCGGCTACTTCTGGAATAGCGGGATGTTCATCTGGCGAGTCGATACGATCCTCCGTGAGATGAAAGTGCAGATGCCAAGCCTGCACGCTGGTTTAATGACGATCGAGGAACGAGTCGGAGCGCCTGACTATGAAGAAGCACTTGCGCGGATCTATCGTCAGCAAGACATAATTTCGATCGACTACGGAGTGATGGAGAAGAGCGATTGCGTCTTGGTGCTCCCCACCGGAGAGATCGGCTGGAGTGACGTCGGCGGCTGGACCGTGCTGAATGAGATTCTCGAGATAGACGGAGAAGGAAACGTCATTCAGGCCCATCACATCGGGATCGATACGGCAAACAGCATCATCCTCTCCAAGCACGCGGACGTCAAGGACCGATTGGTGGCTACCCTTGGGCTATCGGATCTTGTCATTGTAGATACCGATGACATCCTGCTGGTGATGGACAAGGGCCGCGCACAGGAGGTAAAAAGGCTCATTGAAAAGTACACAAAAGAGAGGTGAGCGAGCGGGGATCGACGCGCTACGGGGCGCTGAGACCGAGCTAACATGGGGCGCTCTTGTGACACGCTAAGGATCACCTTTTTTTCTGGTCCCCCGGACATACATCGCCGCAGAAGACCAATTTCCGATCAAGCGTGGGTTTTATCAAGATGTTGAGCAATCAGCATCTTGATCAGGGATTGCCTGGGCACACCCAGTCGCTTGGCTTCCTTATCCAGTGAGGCAATCATCCACACAGGAAAATCCACATTGACACGCCTCTGGTCTTGCCCGGGGCGGCGCGCCTACGAGAAGGCAGGATTTACCCATGAGGAAACAAAGCGCGAGGCCTACTTCCGCAACGGCCGCTACTACGATAATCTGATCATGGGAATTCTGAGATCGGAGTGGAGAAAAGATGGAACTTCCAGTTTGGAGTGATAAAGACCATCTGTTCATCGCCTGGGCGTTGGGGATCACGATCAACTTTAAGTTCATCGCAAAGAAGCTCGGCCTCGTCAAGACAGCGGGCCAATCGGTCCACAAAGGAGAGGCCCCTCAGAGCGAGCCTGTTCCCCTCTCACAGAAGGATCGCCTCCGCGAGCAGATCGAGGCCTCGAAGTACGAAGAGATGAAATGATCAAAACCCAAGGACTGACACGCCGGTTCGGTGACTTGGTAGCAGTAAACGACCTTAACCTCGAGGTCGAGAAAGGGGAGATTTTCGGATTTCTCGGGCCGAACGGCGCCGGCAAGA
>DQCH01000054.1 GCA_003545155.1 Candidatus Acetothermia bacterium | reverse complement strand
CAGATCTTCCCCTGCCACAGCAACCGGTGAATGATTGAGGTTTCTCACGTGGACAATCAGGCTGTCGCTCACACGCGCTCCGCATTCATCCGTCACGGTCAGCCTCAGGATGATCTCTTCTCCTTCACAACGATCGGTTGCCGGTGCGGTGTAACACGGATGGAGCAGCGTAGGATCGTCAAACGTCCCGCGACCACACTCCGCGGTCCAACAGTAGGTCAACATATCACCGTCCGGATCAGAGGCAGAGCAGGTAAGTTGTACACTAGCACACTCGTCTACGGCNNCCCCTGCCACAGCAACAGGCAAATGATTTACGTTATTGATGTGCAGGCTAAACGAGTCGCGTCCTGTAGCGCCACAGCTATCTGTCGCTGTGAGGGTGAGAAGGACGTCCTCCCCCTCGCAACGATCGGTCATCGGAGCATAGTAGATAGGCTCGAGTGATGTCGGGTCGTCAAATCGGCCTGCCTCCGCATGCCAGTAAACTTCAGCTACATTGCAGTCGTGGTCAAGGACCGTTCCGTGTAGCTTAATGGATGCCCCCTCGTCGACGTATTTGCCACTAGGCGGCGCACAAGGGTAAGCAACCGGTGCAGCAGGAGGGCAGACTGTAGCAAGGGGACAGGTCAGATTGAGGAATCGACAGCCTGGACAAGGCCCCTCGATCACCATCCCTTCAAGGAGGATGTCGCATCCATCTACGCGGTAAAGCTGGTTATTCCCCGGTCCACCGAGGAGCTTATCATTCCCCACTCCACCGTAAAGGATGTCATCGCCGCTCTCCCCTTCAAGCGAGTCATCGCCAGGGCCGCCGCAGAGCACATCATTCCCTGCCGCACCGAACAGCCGGTCATCCCCAGGGTCGCCGATGAGAACATCGTTCCCGTCTCCTCCCTCGAGGATGTCATTCCCCTCACCACCGAGTAGGATATCGTTTCCACCAAGGCCGATGATGAGATCATTCCCGGCAAGGCCGTAAATCAGGTCATTTCCTGGCGTTCCGTACAGCGTATCATTGCCTTCTGTTCCCCATACTACATTAGTAATCCCAAAGCACGCATACTCTGATGGGACCATGGGGACGGTTGGCTGCTCTGGAAGTGAGATCACGGCAAAGAGCGCCGCGAATAGATCTTTTGCCTCACTCACATCACGGTACTCACCGCCGGTCGCCTCTGCCATCGCGATCATGGTCGCACGCACCTGCTCTTCCACATCGAGCCCAATAACATGCAGGAGCGTGGGAGGCGTCATCGTAGCGATCATTTGCGCAACGACGAGCGGGTCTCCCCCGCAGGTCTCCTCACCATCACTTATAAGGACGATCGCACTCTCCCCTGAAAACGCGGAGATCTCGTTCGACGCCGCTACCAGCGCGTCGGCGAGGGGGGTCAGCCCCTGCGCCTTCACCCCCAGGAATGCGGCGGTCATCTCATTGCGTACGGATGCGTTAAACGGAAGAAGTGGAAAGAGCGACTCGATATCCCGACAACTCGCTTCCCTATCGCTCTTGGCGATCCGATGGCCATAAATTAGGAGCCCCACGTTAACCCCTTCGGGGAGGACCCCCAATAGTTCGCTCAACGCTCCCTCGGCCACGTCCAATCGCGACTCACCATCGAACGGCTTATTCATGCTGTTCGACGCATCGAGAATGAAGACTAAGTTCTCCGGGGTTGCCCAGGCAACGAGGGAAAAGAAAAACGATCCAACCAACAAAACAACTAGCAGCAGTCTCTTGCTATGCATTCTTACCTCCTTATCGGTTCCCCCCATCTCGAACCTCATTTTACAAGAACGCACATAAAATTTCCGTGATCTAGATCACAGTCGGCTTTTGGAACGGAGCTAAAGAGGCACGCCTTTTGGATAATGGACAAGGTATCAGCCTAAATCGCCGCCGAGAGGAAAAGGGAGAAAGCAGAGTAAACCCTCTCAGCCAGGGATGATCGCGCAATAGTAGGCTAGTCGTGCGATCGTAAGCGGTTAAGGATTCACAAAGATCGCTTCTTGCCAACCAGGGCGAGCATCTCCACATGGATGCGGCCGTTTGTCGCCAGGATCCCAGCCTCCGGATCGGTGAGGGGGGCACCCTCAAGGTTACTCACCCGGCCTCCTGCCTCACGGATTAGGAGGTCCCCAGCGGCGACATCCCATGGCGAGAGGGAGACATACCAGGTTGCGTCGAGCCGCCCAGCGGCTACATAGGCAAGGTCGAGACACGCCGAACCAGCGGCGCGGATCGCGCGCGCATGGGGGATGAGGTGTTTCAGTACGGCGTGGGTGATCAAGGCGCGCTCCGGCCGTGAGGAGAAGCCGGCCCCGATCAGCGCCCCGTCGAGAGACCCCTGGGCACTCACGTGTTTTGGCTCCCCGTTCAGGAACGCCCCTTCCCCGCAGATCGCTGTGAACATCTCCTCCCGCAACGGGTCGTATATACAGGCGACTTGTGCCTCCGCTCCACGCATCAGGGCAAGCGAGATCGCAAACTGAGGGTAACCACTCAGGAAGTTATTTGTCCCATCGAGTGGATCGATCACCCAGCGATAGGAGGAAGTTCCCTCTTTAGCCGTCCCTTCCTCGGAGAGAATTCCATGATCGGGGAAGGCTTTGTTTATGGCTGTGACGATCATCTCCTCGGCGCGGCGGTCGAAGATCGTCACTACGTCGCGAGGGTGGCTCTTGTAGCGCGCTTTTTTGTCAATACCAGCATGCATCCCCGCGCGCAGGATCTTCCCCACATCTTTAACTATCTCTACCGCCACCTCAAGCGCGCACTCGCTCTCCATCCTACCTCCCCACTCGCAGGTTCTCACACATCACGGAAGTGGCCGATCATATAAACACGGCTATCGTCCACCTTAATCCTCCCTCTCCCAGTAGACGCGTACAAGTTGATCCTCCGCAGCTCGTTTAATGGTGAGATCCCCTTTACTTGCACTCTTGATCGCCTTGCCGATTCTAAGTGCGAGGTGGCCATTGGTCGTAGCGATCTCAACTTCTCCTTGTCCCTCTTTCACCCACATAATCCGCTGCAAAGGACGGGCGGCGGCGGCAGAAGCGGCCTGGTTGCGAACAATATTTAGAATCTCTTGGTGGTGTTTTTTAAGGTACGCTCCTCGTAGAACCACCAAGCCGGCAGGGTAGCGATCGATTTCGCGCCGACACGCCGGGCAATGGCTCTCTTGCACCGGATGAGATGGCGCCTCATCTACTTTCTGCCACCTCCCTGCATAGTAGACTAGGCCACAGCGGGGACAGACGGTCGGTTCGGGGTATTTCTGACCCTCGAAGTAAGGGTTCTTACTCTCTCGCCCGACGGTTCCACGCCTCTCGCCTTCTCTCATAGAGAATCACCTCACCCCTTCACGATAGGAAAACGAGCCTGCAAACAAAAAAGGGACAAACGCGCCTCCGTTGCCCCTCTTCGTCGACTAAAAGTGTTAGGATTCCTTCCCCTCCATTAACTTCTTCATATAAGCGATTGCCTCCCCCACAGTGGAGATCTTCTCCGCGTCCTCATCTGAGATCTCCACCCCAAACTCATCCTCGAACTCCATGATCAGTTCCACGGTATCCAGTGAGTCGGCCCCCAGGTCTTCAACAAACGAGGACTCGTCTGTGACCTCCTCCGGTTCAACCATCAGTTGATCGGAAATGATCGCCCGCACCCTGGTCGCAATATCGTTCATCGATATCGACACCTCCTTTCATAGCCCTCTTAGGGGTAAAGTCCCCCATTAACACCGATGACTTGCCCAGTTATATATGAAGCCCTTTTGGAAAGCAAGAACGACACAACCTCAGCCACCTCTTCCGGGGTCCCTTCTCTTTGTAGAGGGAGGCGATCAAGATAGAAAGAGCGGGCCTCTTCACTCAGCCCCTCTGTCATCTCAGTGTGGATGAACCCAGGAGAGACCACGTTCACCCGGATCCCACGGCCGGCAACTTCCTTAGCCACACTTCGGCTCAGACCGATGAGTCCGGCCTTGGAGGCGGCGTAGTTCGCCTGCCCCACATTTCCCGTCTCCCCTACCACAGAGCCAATGCTCACAATCGCTCCGTCTTCACCCTTCAATATGTAGCGCAGGCAGGCACGGATACAGTTGTAGGCCCCCGTTAGGTTCACCTCAATCACCCGGCTCCAGTCCTCCTCGCTCATCCGCAGGATCAGCCGGTCACGTATGATCCCGGCATTATTGACGAGATAGTCGATCTGTCCATACTCCTCATAGATCGAGTTTACGACTTCCTTAACCCGTGCAAAATCTGAAACATCCGCGCGCAGGAAGCGGCAGTGTTTGAGTTCCTCAACGAGGGTCGTCCCCGCCTCCTCGTTGCGAGCAAGGACTGCCACCACACACCCCTCACGGTGCAAAAGGTGTACGATAGCCCTTCCAATTCCCCTTGTCCCACCTGTAACGACTGCCACCCGCCCATCGAATTCACCCATCCAGGGCCTCCTTGAAGGTAACAAACTGCACTTGCGAGGTGATCCGCCTTCCCAGGCCGGTGAGAATCTCTCCCGGACCAACTTCCACTGCGCAAGTTACCCCGCTGGCCACTAAACTGTTTACCACATCTACCCAGCGTACACAAGCGGTGATCTGTGTCAACAAGAGCGTTTTTAACCGCACTGGATCGGTCTCTACCTCGCCGCTCACACTGGAGACCACGGGAACGGAAGGGGGATTGAAGGAGAGTGACTCGATCTGTGGGACAAGTGCTGCCTGCGTCTCAGTCATCAATGGGGAGTGGAATGGGCCGGAAACGCGCAAGGGAATCGCCCGTCCGCCAGCCTGCTCTGCTGCCGCCACCGCCTCCTTGAGCGCCTTTTGCTCACCGGAGATAACTACCTGCCTCGGTCCGTTGTAGTTGGCGACCGCCACGCCCGATCCGATACGCCCGCAGATCGCCCGCATCTCCTCGACTGGGAGTTTGACGATCGCTGCCATTCCGCCCTCAACACGTGCCATGAGGCGCCCGCGCTCGATCACCACTAAGAGGGCTTCCTCCGGAGTGAGAAGACCGGCACTCACCAGGGCAGTGTACTCACCCAGACTGTGACCAGCGACGATACCAAGCTTGACCCCATTTCCTCGTAAAGCTTCTTCCTTCGCTAGGCTATCGATCAGAACCGCTGGCTGAGCATACTCAGTCCGGTGGAGAAGGTCCAAACTACCGCTTGTGATCCATTCTTGCAAAGGAAGTCCTCTTTCCGCAGCTAGTTTGAACAAGCGTCCTCCCACGTCGGAGGTTGGGGGAAGCCCCTGAGGTATCCTTCCCTGCCCCGGAAAAAGGAACGCTATCTTCCTCTTTTTTACTGGCATGTCTATGCCCTTAACACTACAGCCCCGTAGGTCGCACCAGCACCGAAGGCTGTGAGGACAACAAGGTCGCCGCGGGCGATCCTCCCAGAGCGAAGCGCCTCGTCGAGGGCAATGGGGATGGACGCGGTCGAGGTGTTGGCGACGCGGTCGAGGTTGATAATCACCTGCTCCCGACTGAAATCAAGATGCTGGATCAGTGAGTCTATGATGCGGATGTTCGCCTGATGTGGGATCAGCCAGTCGACGTCAACAAGCCGAAGTGAAGCAGAAGCGAGTACCTCGCGGGTAGCCTGTTCCATCATCGGGACCGCACTGCGATAGACCCCCGCCCCTTCCATCTTCAGGTAGTGCTCTTTCGCCTCCACGGTCTTGTGACTTGCCGGTGTCCGCGTGCCGCCGGCAGGGAGGTGAAGAAGGAGAGCCTTATCGTGGTCCCCATGAAGCGCGCTACCTAAGACCCCCTCCCCTGGTGGGGCCGGTTCGAGCAGGACAGCACCAGCGCCGTCGCCAAACAGGACGCAGGTCTTGCGATCGGACCAGTCAGTAACACGGGAGAGGGCCTCGGTCCCCACCAACAAGAGACGGTGGAATAAGCCGGAGCTGATTAACCCATCGGCTATAGCGAGACCATAGACAAATCCCGAACAGCCAGCCTTGAGGTCAAAGAATGGGGCGTGGTCAAGACCGAGCCCAGCGGCAATGAACGGCGCAGACCCCGGACAGATCATATCGGGAAAATTGCTGGCGACAATCAACAGATCGACTTGTTCAGGGGAGACCATAGCCTGGTTAAGCGCACTCTTCCCGGCCTCGATCCCCATAATAGCTGGGTCCTGCCCCTCAGCAAGGTGATAACGTGACCGAATCCCAGTCCGTCGAACAATCCACTGATCTGAGGTATCGACCATCCTCTCAAGGTCAGCATTGGTCAAGCACTTTGGGGGCACGTAGCTCCCCGTTCCGATGATCCTAGCCCCCATCGGTACTCCACCCACTGATCCCTCGTCCGATCTCAGCGTTCAGGTCGGCCTCAACAGCACAACGGGCGACCTCGATCGCCGACTCGATCGCTTTGGCATCGGATCGACCATGGGCAATCACCACCACCCCGTTCACACCGAGGAGCGGTGCCCCACCGAAACGCTGGTAGGAGAGCCTATCGCGCAGGACGGAAAAGATAGGCCGCAGAAGCAGCCCTCCTATCTTGGCCCGAAAGCTATCCCGAATCGACCCTTTCAACAGACCGCTCACAGCCAAGACTCCTCCTTCGAGCGCCTTTAGAAAGACATTACCCACGAACCCGTCACAGACGACCACATCAACCGGCCGCTCGGTAAGTAAGTGGTGTCCCTCGACGTTCCCGGCAAACGGTAGCGGCCCGGCTTCCAGGAGTTCAAAAGCGCGGTAGTTCAGCTTATTCCCCTTTGCCTTCTCCGTTCCGATGTTCAATAGGCCAATCCTCGGGTGGGAGATCCTCAGCACGTCACGTGCGTAGCTTGCCCCCATAAGGGCAAAGTGTACGAGGTGAGCCGGGGCACAATCGACATTCGCACCTACATCGATAACAAGGATCTCTTCTCCGAGAACAGTCGGTATAGAAGCGGCGATCCCCGGCCGTGGGATCCCGGCGATGCGACCGAGGGTAAAGATTGAACCGGCGACCACCGCACCCGTATTTCCCGGAGAGACAAACGCATCGACGTCCCGCGCCTTAAGGGCAATCAATCCTCTAACCAATGAAGAGTCGCGTTTACTACGCACCGCCTGTACAGGCGACTCGTCCATTCCGATCGTCTGCGTCGTCGGGAGGATGGTAAAACATCCCCCCTCCACTTCGTTGTGCGCGTTAAGCGCAGCGCGGACTACCTCTGGATCACCGGCAAAGAGAATATC
>DQCH01000106.1:3426-5184 GCA_003545155.1 Candidatus Acetothermia bacterium | reverse complement strand
CTCGCGGCTGCCGCCAACTCGTCTTTGCTAATGACCTCACCATTTACCGCGGCTGCAATTGTCTCTGATCCTGTCTGTGTTTCATCCTGAGTAGATGCACCCTGCGCGATGGCAATCGATGAGACCAAGACAAGAAAAAAACCTGCCAATAGAAGAATAAACGTCTGTTTCAACCTAAACCCTCCTTTTGATTTTCGGGTATAAAGATCTTTCCCCATCCCGACTGTCTTTTCAAGAAGGCCGGTTTACCTCATTGATCCTCCTCCGCGGAATTGCTACCATGTACGATAGGATGAGTATGCCAAGAGTCGGAGAAAAAGCAGGATTTCAAATTTCTAAACGCTTAATTCCACGGGGGGACCAGCCGCAGGCGATCGCACAGCTCACCGAGGGGGTCTCTTCTGGAATGAAGTTTCAGACGCTCCTCGGGGCGACCGGAACCGGAAAGACGTTCACTATCGCCCACGTCATCCAGGCCGTGCAGCGGCCAACGCTGGTGATCGCCCACAACAAGACCCTTACCGCACAGCTTTGCAACGAGTTCCACGAGCTCTTCCCGGACAACGCGGTTCACTACTTTGTCTCCTACTACGACTACTACCAACCAGAGGCCTACCTTCCGCAGACCGACACCTACATCGAGAAGGACTCCTCGATCAACGACGAGATCGACCGCCTCCGCCACGCTGCCACCTGCGCCCTGTTCGAACGTCGTGATGTGATCATCGTCGCTTCGGTCTCCTGCATCTACGGCCTTGGCTCGCCGGAGAACTACCACGACATGTCTGTAAGCCTCACCTTGGGCGATGAAAAGGATCGCGACGAGGTGATGCGCGGCCTTGTCACCTTGCAATATAACCGGAACGAAATCGGGTTTGAGCGTGGAACCTTCCGTGCTAAAGGGGACACACTGGAGATCATCCCCGCCTATCAGGAGAACGTGGTGCGCCTCGAGTTCTTCGGTGATGAGATCGAGCGAATTGCGATCCTCGATCCGATCACCGGCCATACACTCCGGGAAGAGGAAGAAGCGACGATCTACCCGGCCTCACACTTCATCACCCCGCGCGAGCGGATGCGGTGTGCTATTGAATCGATCGAGGAGGAATTGGAGGAGCGTCTGGCGCAGCTGCGGACCGAAGAGAAGCTCCTCGAGGCACAAAGGCTCGAACAGCGAACGCGCTACGACCTGGAGATGATGCAGGAGATGGGTTACTGCTCGGGAATCGAGAACTACTCACGTCACCTCGACGGCCGGGCAGCCGGGCAGCCTCCGTCGGTCCTCCTCGACTACTTTCCCGAGGACTTCCTGATGGTGATCGACGAGTCGCACCAGACCGTACCTCAGATCCGTGGAATGTACCACGGGGACCGCTCGCGCAAGGAGACGTTGGTCGAGTATGGGTTCCGTCTGCCCTCTGCGCTTGACAACCGGCCGCTCATGTTTCCGGAGTTCGAAGAGCGCCTGAACCAGGCGATCTTCACCTCAGCGACACCGGGCTCGTATGAAGAGCGGCACAGCCAACAAGTGGTGGAGCAGATCATCCGACCGACCGGTCTCGTCGATCCAGAAGTAGCGATCCAACCGGTCACCGGCCAGGTCGATCACCTGCTTGAAGAGATCCGCACCGTGATCGAGCGAAGCGAGCGGGTGTTGGTCACCACCCTTACCAAGCGCATGGCCGAGGATCTCACCGAGTACCTGGTCGATTTGGGGATTAAAGCGCGGTACCTTCACTCCGAGATCGACACCCTTGA
>DQCH01000106.1:0-3401 GCA_003545155.1 Candidatus Acetothermia bacterium | reverse complement strand
GCAGACAAGGAGGGGTTCCTCCGCTCGGGGACCTCCCTCATCCAAACGATCGGCAGAGCGGCGCGGAATGTACGCGGAAAGGTCCTCCTGTATGCCGACACTATCACCAATTCCATCCGCCACGCTGTCGATGAGACGAACCGGCGCCGCGCCGTGCAGATCGCGCACAATAGGAAACACGGGATAACTCCAAAGACGATCGAGCGCGCCGTCACCGACATCGTGCAGTCGATGCGTGCCCCGCAACAGGTAACCCACCCGCCGCTAAAAGAGATCGAAGGCCTTTCGCCAGAAAAGATCATCACTTCAATTAAACAACTCGAGAAGGAGATGTTGCAGGCGGCCGATCGGCTGGAGTTTGAGCTTGCCGCGGCCCTGCGCGATGAGATAAGAACGCTTAAAAAGAAACTATGAACGTCCTTCGTGTAAAAGGCGCCAGAGAGCACAACCTAAAAAACATCGACCTGGAAATCCCACGGGATCAACTGGTCGTCATCACCGGGATCTCCGGATCGGGAAAGAGCTCACTCGCCTTTGACACGATTTACGCCGAGGGGCAACGCCGCTATGTGGAGTCGCTCTCCGCCTATGCCCGACAGTTCCTCGGCCAGATGGAAAAGCCGGATGTTGATTTTATCGAAGGGCTTTCACCGGCGATCTCCATCGATCAGAAGACGCGTAGCCACAACCCGCGTTCGACCGTGGGGACGGTGACTGAGATATACGATTACCTGCGACTCCTTTATGCCCGCATTGGGCATCCTCACTGTCCCCGCTGCGGCCAGCCGATCACGCAACAGTCGGCGCAACAGATCATTGACGCGATCATGGCCTTCCCACAAGGATCCAAGGTACAGATCCTCGCTCCGGTGGTGCGGGGTCGCAAGGGGGAGTACAGAAAGACGTTTACGGAGATCCGTCAGGAGGGGTTCACCCGCGTGCGCGTCGACGGGGTCACCCGCACCCTATACGAGGAGATCGAGCTCGTCAAGCAGAAGAAGCACACGATCGACATCGTGGTCGACCGGGTGGTCGTGGAGCCGCGCAAGCGCTCCCGGATCGCCGACTCGGTGGAGGCGGCCTTAAAGCGCGGCGCAGGAGTCATAAACGTCATCACTGGCGAGGGAGAAGAACACCTCTACAGCGAGCACTACGCCTGTATCCATTGTGGGGTGAGCTACAATGAGCTCTCCCCGCGGATGTTCTCATTTAACAATCCCTACGGTGCCTGCCCCGAGTGTAGCGGCCTGGGCTATCGCAAGGAGATCGATCCTGAGCTGGTCGTCGATCAAACCCGTAGCCTTGAAGGCGGGGGGCTGCTCCCATGGGCGAATTCCAAGAGCCGCTGGTTCGAAGCGGAGATGAGCGCCCTGTGCGAGATGTTTGATATCGATCCCAACCTCCCTTTAGGAGATCTTCCAGCGGAGAAACTGGATCTGATCCTTCACGGGACGCGAGGAACAAAAATCAAATTCAACTACACCTCCACAAAAGGTCGTACGCGCACCTACATTCGTGCTTTTAATGGCGTGATCCCCACCCTTGAGCGCTGGTATCGTGAGACCAGCTCACAGGAGTGGCGTCAGGAGATGGAGCAGTTCATCGCCACCCTTCCCTGCCCAGCCTGCCACGGTGCGCGGTTGAAACCGGAGATCCTGGCGGTGACCGTAGATGGGCTTAACATCCACCAAGTGACGGCCCTCTCCATCAGAAGCACCCTCACCTTCTTTGAGAACCTCTCGCTTTCTTCTCGCGAGGAGATGATCGCTTCCCAAATCTTAAAGGAGATAAGAGCGCGACTTGCGTTCATGGTGGCGGTCGGCCTTGACTACCTCACCCTTGCCCGCGAGGCAGGGACCCTCGCCGGGGGGGAGGCGCAGCGAATCCGGCTCGCCACCCAAATCGGGAGCCAGTTGACCGGGGTCCTCTACGTCCTCGATGAGCCATCGATCGGCCTACACCAGCGGGACAACCGCCGACTGCTTAAAACGTTAAAGGAGTTGCGCGATCTGGGAAACACGGTGATCGTGGTGGAACACGATGAGGAGACGATGCGCGAGTCAGACTACATCATCGACCTTGGTCCCGGCGCCGGGGCGCACGGCGGCGAGGTCGTAGTGGCAGGAACCGCTAAGGAGGTCGCTGCCTGTCCTAACTCGATCACCGGCCAGTACCTCGCAGGGACCCTTTCCATTCCCATCCCAAAGCTGCGGCGTAACGGAAACGGGAAGTCCCTGCGGGTGGTCGGTGCCGCAGTGCACAACCTTAAAGAAATCGACGTAGAGATCCCACTTTCCCGTTTTGTCTGCGTGACTGGGGTCTCTGGATCGGGAAAGAGCTCCCTTATTGAGGACGTCCTCTACCGCGGCCTCGCCCACCGTCTTCACCAAGCGGCCCGCCGGCCCGGTGAGCACGAAGACATCCTCGGGATCGAGGGGATCGACAAGGTGATCGAGATCGACCAGTCCCCGATCGGCCGCACCCCCCGCTCAAACGCGGCGACCTACACCAAGCTCTTCGACGACATCCGAGCTCTGTTCGCCCGCACCCCGGACGCCAGACTGCGTGGCTACACGGCAGGACGGTTCAGTTTCAACGTCAAAGGAGGGCGCTGCGAATCCTGTCAGGGACAGGGAAAAGAGAAGATCGAGATGCACTTTCTTCCCGATATTTATGTCCCGTGCGAGGTGTGCAAAGGCACCCGTTACAACCGCGAGACGCTGCAGATCCGCTACAAAGGAAAGTCGATCGCCGATGTGCTTAAGATGTCGGTGGAGGAGGCGCTCACTTTCTTTACAAACATCCCGCGCGTGCGCAAAAGGCTTCAAACCCTCTACGATGTTGGCCTCTCCTACATCGAACTCGGTCAGCCAGCGCCCGAACTCTCCGGGGGGGAGGCACAGCGGATCAAACTTTCAAAGGAACTCTCCCGCCGTTCCACCGGGAGGACCCTTTATATCCTCGATGAGCCGACGACAGGGCTTCACGCCGCCGATGTGCGAAAGCTCCTCCAGGTCCTTCACCGGCTCGTGGATTCAGGGAACACCGTGGTGGTGATCGAGCACAACCTCGACGTGGTCAAGACAGCCGACTGGATTATTGACCTTGGCCCTGAGGGGGGCGACGCCGGCGGGAGGGTGATCGCTACTGGGACCCCGGAACAGATCGCGAAGACCCCTGGCTCCTACACGGGGGAGTACCTGGCCGAAATCCTAAAGGAGAGGCTTTCATCAACACCCGCAAAATCAGGGTAAACCCAAACCCTTAATGGCATTTTATTTAAAGGTTCCTCGCTGCCTCGCGTGGGTAACCTAAGAGAAAGGATGAAATGACGAGACTCTCGCAAAGGCGCTAAGAACGCAAAGGACGGAGAAAAGACAGGATCGATAGGAATCCAATAA
>DQCH01000024.1 GCA_003545155.1 Candidatus Acetothermia bacterium | reverse complement strand
ATGAACGTCCTTGCGATCCTGCGCGAGGCAGCGACGATCACCATCTTCGTTTTCTCGATGATGGTCTTCGTCGATTGGTTAAACGTGCGATCGCGTGGCAGGATGACACAGGCGTTACGTGGCCGCAAATGGCGTGAATACCTGCTTTCCTCGTTCCTCGGCTCGACGCCAGGGTGCTTGGGAGCATTCATGAACGTCTCCTTGTATGTGCACGGTTTGATCGGGTTCGGTGCTATAGTGGGGGGAATGATCGCCACGTCCGGGGATGAGGCTTACGTCATGCTCTCCCTGTTCCCAGGAAAGGCCCTCCTCCTGTTTGCCGGCCTGTTCGTCGCGGGGATCCTGTTCGGGTCTCTCGCCGACCTTATCGCAAAATGGCTTAAAATCAAGCCCTGCGAAGAATGCGAACTACAGGCGGTCCACCCGGAGGAGCTGGACGAGAAGCGATGGAAGACGCTGCGTAGCAACCTGCACCGCCCGAGTGCCCTGCGCATCCTCTTTCTCCTACTTATGGGAACACTGTTGCTGGCCGTCGGCCTCGGGGGGATTCATCCTGAGGAGTCCTGGATGCGGGTGACCCTCGTGATCCTCCTCCTGTTCGGAACCTTCCTCGGCCTGTCAAGCTCAGAACACTACCTGAAGGACCATATCATTGACCACATCCTGCGTCGTCACACCCTGCGCGTCTTTTTGTGGACGTTCGGAGCACTCCTTTTGATGGCTTTGCTTCCGGATACAGAGACCGTTCGCACGTTCCTTCAGACACACATGCTATGGATCTTCCTATTCGCAGGGCTGCTCGGGGTGATCCCCGAGTCCGGGCCACACCTGATCTTCGTCATGATGTTTGCCGACGGCCTGATCCCCTTCTCCGTTCTGTTTGTTAGTTCCTTCGTGCAGGATGGACATGGAATGCTTCCACTCCTCTCAGCATCGGTACGTGACTCACTCTGGGTGAAGGGTTTCAACCTGGCCTTTGGCCTCGCTGTAGGAGGAGTCCTTTACCTCATCGGGCTCTGAACGCACTGCCCTCGGGCGATTTGGACGCCTAATCCTTGTCACCCTACCAAAAGGAGAGATATAGTTACAGGACTATGGAACCGTTTACATCTGAAAAGCCACTTGTTGGGATGATTCACCTGTTGCCTCTTCCAGGGAGCACTCGCTACACAAAAGGCGGGATGCCTCTGATTGTAAACACCGCTCTGCGCGATCTCGAAGCGCTGGAAACAGGAGGGGCTAACGCAGCGCTCGTGGAAAATCTCAGGGATGTCCCGTTTGCCAAACGCGCACCAACTGAAACGATTGCGGTCATGACCGTGATCATAGAGGAGATCATGAGGAAAGCACGCATTCCAATTGGAGTGAACGTGTTGCGAAACGATGGGATCGCGGCCCTCTCGATCGCCGCTGCCACCGGAGCATCCTTCATTCGGGTGAACGTCTTTTGCGGGGTGGCGTTCACCGATCAAGGGCTGATCGAGGGAGAGGCGCATGCCCTTCATAAGCTGCGGAACCGTCTTGGTTGTGAGGTGAAGATCCTCGCCGACGTACACGTTAAGCACGCTGCCCACTTAACGACAATCGAGGAAGCGGCCCTCGATGCAGCGAGGAACAACCCTGATGGACTGATCGTCTCCGGAATTGGAACGGGAAAGCGGGCCGCACCCGAGGATCTGCAAGCGGTGAAGCAAGTTACCCCCTTGCCCACCTTCGTGGGAAGCGGTGTAAGGATAGATAACCTTTCTACCTATCGTGAGGCGGATGGGTTCATCGTCGGAACCTCCCTCAAAGAGAATGGGAAGGTCGATGCGCCGATCGACCCCGCACGGGTCCGTGCGCTCTCCGAGGCGATCGTGGGGTTGCGAAAAGGAAAATGAGCCGTATCGTTGTCCTCGGTGACCTTAACCTTGATGTGCTTGCAAGGCTTCCTTGTGATCTGCCTCATGGCGGGGAGGTAAGAACGAGCGTTGAGTTCACCCCCGGTGGCTCGGCCGGGAATTTCGCCCGTGCCGCCGCTTGCGAGGGGGCAGATGTCACCTTCATCGGCTGTGTTGGGACCGACCTTGTGGGGGAGCTCCTTGTCCATTCCTTGATAGAACAGGGGATCGATACGCAAGTCAAGCATGTTGAGCTTCCAACTGGAACGATCGTCGCACTGCAATATGGTGAAAAGAGCACGATGCTTTGCTCACGGGGAGCAAACGACGGCCTTGACCCACCCTGGATCCGGGAGGATTGCTTCCACGGCGCTAACCACCTACATCTTTCTGGTTACAGTTTCCTCTCCCTTGCCCAGCTTCCGGCAGTAAAGAAAGCCATGCAAATCGCGCAAAGGAAAGGCATAAGCATCTCTGTTAGCCCTCCACCCGCTAACCTGATTCACTCCTTCGGCGTTACTAGCTTCCTTGAGGCGGTCGCCAAGGTCAACTTCATCTTCCCCAACTTAAAGGAAGGGAAGCTCCTTACCGAAAAGGAGACGCCGGAGGAGGTCGTCACTGCGCTCGCCGAGAAGTTCACCACGGGCGCCCTCACCTTGGAAGGAAAAGGTTCTCTTGCCTGGAGTGGGGATAAGCGAGATCGGTGTCAAATCGACTCGATTAAGGCCTTAGATACCACCGGAGCAGGCGATGCCTTCGCTGCCGGCTTCATCGTGACCCATCTGAAGAGCCGCGACCTAAGCGCGGCGAACCGTCGGGGAAACGAGGTAGCCTGCCGCATGCTTCGAGGAAAGGCTGTACACACCTAAGGGATAGTGCTTGCCGCAACGTGTTGACTTAAAGGAGGATATAGCCTAGACTGGGCTTATGAAACTACGAATTTTACTCCTTTTGGCACTGGTTTTCTTAGCTGGCTGTGGATTTCCATTCAACCAGCCAGCCGTTGGTCCGGATGGGGCGATCGCATTTTTCCTCGACGAGACAGGGGTATATGACCTCCTCACTGAGGAAGGGACCCTCGTGCTCCTCTATAAGGGCGGGCTCACCCGTCTTGAAAGGGCAACCGCCATCGGCATCTGTGGGGCCATCGCTTGGTCACGCGATGGAGAAGAGCTCCTGTTCATCGAAGCCGAACCCTGCGCATTGGGCATACCGGTCGCCTGGAAGCTACGCCTCGCCAACGTCCAGACGGACTCTGAAACCGTTACACTCTTTGCGTCCGAGGAGCCGATCCTCACTCCGGCCTTCACCCCAGAAGGAAACATCACCTACCTGCGCTTCGACGAAGAGGGATACGGTCATCTCGTCCTCTACGACCGAAGCGAGGAGGTCAGTTATCCCTTGCTCGATGATGTCTTAAGCTATCGTCCGGCAAGCGGTTCTAACCTCATGGTCATTCAAGTGACAAACGAGGGGAGCCTGCGGCTCGCACATGTTTTAACCTACGAGCCCAATTCTGGCGAGATGAACGAGATCGCTTCCTTCTACCTTTCACAAAAAATGGTGGAGACCCTCTCTCTCCTGCCGGCCCTATTCCTTTGGGACGTAGATCCCTCAGGACAGCACCTCGCTCTGGCACTCTATGACCAAGTCCTCATCGCTCCTGAGGTGGGGGTCGATGGTCCCTCCCTCTACCTACTCGACACAGCGGAGGAGACAGGGGAGAGGATCGCGGCGATGGGCGTCGCCCCCAGCTTCTCCCCGGACGGCTCGCTCCTCGCTTACATTGGCTCCGAGAACGAGGAGGAGCAGGCCGTCTACCTCTACGACCGGCAGACGGATGAGAGCACGAGAATTCGGGGAAGCGATTCCATCTCTACCCTCTTCTGGATCGACCAGGAGACGCTGGGGCTGATTATCGAAGTCGAAGAAGGCTACGATCTGCTTGCCTACGACCTTTCCACACGTGAGTCCTCACCGCTCTTGAAGTGAAGTAGGGCAGCGTTTTTCGGCAGGACTTACAACAAAGGTTTTTCTACGTCCTCAGCTTACGCTGAAGCGATCGAGGTTGCTTTTCCGCCGCTGATCCTCAAAAATGACAGAAGAGATGGAAGGGATAAATAGCCCCTATCGAAACAGCAAGCTCTTCTCGCATGACTTCCTGGAGGAGCGCCTGCCAAATCTGCCGGAATGGCAGATACCCAAGGATGAGCTGCAGAGAGCCAGGGAGAAGCTCCAGAGCCTTTTTCAGCGGGCGCTGCCTGCGACATCCGAGGCCGCTCTCGAAGAGGAGTTGATCCGGCCGATCCTCAGCGAGGTGTTGGGGTTTTCCTATCTGGTTCAACTGTCAACAGCGGTCTTCAAAATGCACCGCCAACCCAATTATGCCCTGTTCTTAACCGAAGACGAAAAACAGGTTGCCAAAGCATTAGACGGAGAAAAGGAACTCGTGGTGATCGACGAGTTCGCACCAATGGAGATCTTCTCTCCCGCTTTTGTTCCTGCGGTGGAGGAGGCGCTGGCGAGCAATAAAGGCCTTATCATTTCCACCCACGCTCATGCCTCATCCATCGCATCCGCTGCGAGCTCACCCTCTACCGTGTCAAGGTGGGAAACCGTGATCAATTAGTGTAGATGATCATCCGCTCCTTTCGTTGGGGATCTCAGATACGCCCTTACCTGTTGAACCTTCCGGAGGCTTTGGTCTTTTCCACGAGGCAAGTCAAGGACAGGAGGCACCTCCCCATCCTTCCCCCGATACCAGCACAGGGGAACACCGTTCTTTACATACAGCGACGCAGTGCTATACTAGTGGATAATAGAAAATTCTATCCTGGTGAAAAAGGGGGTACGTATGAAAAGAATGGTGGTGGGTTTGTTAGGTTGTCTGTTGGTGGGCCTATTGGCGGTTGCTGCTCCACTCTCTCTTTGCGACTACCATACTCCCGAAACGAGTCTCTCGGACATGGATCTGTCCTTCAACTACCGCTACTTCGACGATCCAGCGACAGAAGGGATCGATGTGAGCTCTGGACGGGTCTCGCTCGGCTACAACCAGCTCTATGACTCGCCAGCCATGGGGTTCACCCTCGCAGGGAACGGCGAGGTTTCCCTCACGGGGTTCAGCGTCACCGGCTGGCTCGGGCAGGGTTCCGGAACATTGCGCTACTACCTCACTGAGGATATGCCGTTCTTCGGGTTCGGTGGGGTAGAGGGATCGCTCGCAACGGGGCAGCCTCAGCCAGGCTTGGCTCTTAGTGCTGGCCTTGGTTATGGCCGGTTCAACGATGTAACACCGTTAGCCAAGGCGTTCAGGATCCAGAATGACCTATTCGCTCTTGAAGCGATCACCGATAAATTGCCCGATGACGTGCTGATGGCAATCGCAAAGGAGATCGGTCGGCAGATCGAGTACGCGGAGATGAAGGAGCTCGTCGCTGCAATCGAGACACTGATCGAGGACGCGTCCGGAGCTACCCTGAACGCCCGCGCTCTCCTCTCTATCGAGGAAGAGATCCTCACTACTGGGAATGAGAAGTACTGCGGCTGGTCGGTGCAAGGCGGGGTCGGATACGAGATCATCGATCCCTTCGGCGGGGAGAAGGATCTTCTCATCACCCTATCGGCCGATGCAGCCTTCGCCCCGGAGCCGGGCTCCCAGTTCCTCTTTCACGCGAGCTTCTTCGGCCCGTTT
>DQCH01000135.1:364-4373 GCA_003545155.1 Candidatus Acetothermia bacterium | reverse complement strand
AACCAACTGCGCCACGCTCCCCATGTACTTACGCCCGGGAGGATTCGAACCTCCGGCCGACGGCTTAGAAGGCCGTTGCTCTGTCCACTGAGCTACGGGCGCATCTTTACCAGAGCGGAAGACGGGGATCGAACCCGCATTGCTGGCTTGGAAGGCCAGTGCTCTACCATTGAGCTACTCCCGCACCGTAAATCGGAGAGGCCGGATTCGAACCGGCGACCTCAGCGTCCCGAACGCTGCGCGCTGACCAAGCTGCGCCACTCTCCGCAACTGGTTTGTCCTACTCCTCCAGGGGCAAGAAACGAGTTCTTCCATCCCGCACGATGGTGAACATCGGGTTGGCATCCTCATCCATCTCAGAGACGATCTCATTCCAGTCATCGACCGAGGCGATCTTTTGTCGATCGATTTCAAGGATCACATCGTCGACCTCCAACCCAGCCCAGTAAGCCCTGCTCCCTGACTCCACTTTAATTATCACAATTCCCTGATACGAATGCAATCCCAAACGCTGGGCGAGGCTGGGAGTTACTTCCCCTATGGTGAGGCCAAACTTCATAACCGCTTGCGATTCGGTCGCCCCGGGCGCCGTGCTACCATAGAGTTCTTCTTCACTTGGGCGCTCTCCAAGGGTGACTGTGACGTGGATCGTCTCCTTGTCGCGTACAATCTCCAGATCCACTGCGATCCCCACCGATTTTGCCGAGATTACATTGTTCAGGTTGTCATGGTTGACCACCTCCCCATCTATCTTGGTGATCACATCACCCACCTGGATTCCAGCAGCTTCCGCCGGTGTATCTGATACCACCTCGACGACTACCGCGGCTCCTGGCGCAACTCCAAACTTCTCTGCCATTGAGGCGGTCACTTCTTGATGCCACAGGCCGAGGTAAGCGCGCGTCACCTTCCCTGTTGCCACAAGCTGATCGAGGACCTCTTTCACGGGATCGATAGAAATGGCGAAGTTGATCCCCTCGATGGCGATCCCCCTCGACTGCCGTGCGATTGCGGTGTTGATGCCGATCACCTGCCCGGAAGCGTTCACGAGAGGCCCGCCGCTGTTCCCAGGGTTGATCGCGGCATCGGTCTGGATCAGATTCTCGTATCGCCCGATCCCGCTTGGTTTTTCGATATCCCGATCGAGCGCGCTGATGATTCCCAGAGTGACGGTATAGGAAAGTCCGATCGGGCTTCCGATTGCAATTGCCCAGTCCCCAATCTCGACGTTCGAGGAATCTCCGAGTTCCGCTGTAGCCAACTTTGTGGTGTCTCCCTCGAGCCTTAGAACAGCGATATCCAATTGGGTGTCGCTTCCCACGACCTGGGCGGTCCATGTTTGCCCATCGAGACTTGTCACCCGGATCGTTGTCGCCTGATCGATCACGTGCGCGTTTGTCAAGACTAACTTCTCACCGGCGTACTCAATCACCACACCCGAGCCGAGGGCACGTCGCTCCCGCTCCTGGGGGATGTTAAACGGCTCTCCGAAGAAGCGACGGGAAAAGGGGTCATTGAAGAAATTGTCGAACGGGCTGGTGAAGCTGACTACCGCAGTGACATCGATCCGGACCACTGCCGGCCCCACGTTGGCAATCGCCTGCTTAATTGCTGACTGTCCAGAATCGGTGATTGCCTGATTGACCGATGTTTCTTGGGCAAGAGCAACCTCTGTCCCAATAGTGATTTTCCCATCTTGATTTTCCACCCACGCAATCGATGCGCCTGTGGCCAGTATCAGTGTTAACAGGATCCCTAAGATCCAACCCTTGCGCATACTGAATCCCTCCTCAAGTGGTCACCTATCTTTGTAAAGCAGTATGATTATAAAAATGGAATGTGAAGATTCAATGAAGAAAATGCAGAGTAGAAGTGAACTTGCTCGCAGCTCCAACAAAGTGGCAAAAGCGATCGCTCTCCTTTCAGGGGGTCTCGATAGCACCCTCGCCGCCGCTCTTGTCCGGAGCCTGGGGATTGAGGTGATCGGCCTTCACATCCATATTCTGTTCGATACCGATCAAAAGCGCTCCCAACATGTGGCGAAAGCGGCAGAAGACGCAGGGATCAAAGTGCGCACCGCTGATCTCTCCAAGGAGCATTTAGAGGTGGTTCGCCACCCGAGATACGGGTATGGCGCGGGCATGAACCCGTGCATCGACTGCCGCATCTTCATGCTTCGAGCAGCAAAGAAGGTAATGGAGGAGGAGGGGGCACAGTTTGTTATCACCGGGGAGGTATTGGGCCAGCGGCCGATGTCTCAACACCTTCGCGCACTCACGCGCATTGCAAAGGAGAGCGAGCTTGAAGATCGGTTGCTGCGCCCCCTCTCGGCCAATCTCCTCTCCGAGGCTCTACCGGTAAAGAAGGGATGGATCCGCTGTGAGAACCTGTTGGCGCTTCAAGGAAGGGGCCGGCAGGAGCAGATAAAGCTTGCCACCCGCCTTGGGATTGAGGGCTACAGGCAATCGGCTGGAGGGTGTCTTCTTGTGGAGAAAGTGTATGCCGCAAGGCTACGCGACGCTTTTTCGCACATTGGGAAAGATGCGATGGAAGAACAGGACTTCCTCCTCCTGCGCTACGGCAGGCACTTCCGCCTCTCGGATCGTGCGAAGGTGATTGTGGGGCGAAATGAACGCGAGAACGAGATCCTTGAAGGGTTTGTCACCGGGCGGGTCATGATTGAGCCAATCGATACCGTCGGCCCACTCACCCTGGTCGAAGGAGAGTCGTCCCCCGAGGAGGTCATCCTCGCGGCCTGTCTTGCTGCACGTTACTGTGACCACTACGGCGAGGCTCCGCTCATGATGAGGGTTATTCGTTCGGGGGAGGAGAGCATGGTCGCTGCCATCCCACTCACGCCCGATGATCCACGCATTTCTAGCTGGAGGATCGACGGGGCTAGGCGATGAGGGAGAGGGCCTCCTCGCGAGAGGCCCGATTGGAGCGAAAGATCCCACGGATCGCTGAGGTGACCATCTTTACCCCCGGCTTCTTCACCCCACGGAGGGTCATACACAGGTGGGTTGCCTGGAGCCTGACCAGTGCACCGTAGGGATCGAGGCGCTCCATCAGCGCATCAGCAAGCTCGGAGGTTAAACGTTCCTGCAGTTGTGGGCGAGCGGCAGCGATGTCAAGAGCGCGGGCGAGCTTGCTCACCCCGACAATCCTGTTTCCCTTAGGGATATATACGATATCCGCCTCGCCGATAAACGGGAGGAAGTGGTGCTCGCAGATCGAGAAGAAAGGGATGTCCTTCACCACTACCATCTCGTTATAGTCCTCCTGAAATAAGACCTCGAGAACCTCCGCGGGATCGCGGTCGATTTTTGAAAAAAACTCGGCGAACATCTTCGCCACCCGCCGTGGAGTGTTCTTGATCACCTCCGCGCTCAGATAGCCCGGCCCGATTCCTTGAAGGATCTGACGCATCCCTTCCTCGACTTGCTTATGGTCCATCTTCCCTCCTCGTGCAGATGGTAGGGGGCCGCCTTGCCAGGGTCAACCGGCGTTAGGTGTGCTGGTGCACTTGTTGCCAACCTCTTATTATTGTTCCTCGCCATTTGGCCTGCCTGCTGCAGGCAGGTGGGGATAATCAGCCACTCTCGCGCCGGAACTGGCCTGCTCTCGTGAATCAAGCCCTTCTCCCCCCAAGGAAACCAGGAAAGCAACAAAAAGTCCGGCCTCTTGTGCGATAAATTTCCAAAGCCCGTTC
The DNA here is from genome assembly GCA_003545155.1 of Candidatus Acetothermia bacterium. GTDB lineage: Bacteria > Bipolaricaulota > Bipolaricaulia > UBA7950 > UBA9294 > UBA9294. Next base: position 661 of record DQCH01000135.1, on the reverse strand, counting down.
TCATGACCTGTCTGCTGGCCAGGCAGGGAAACCCCGTTCTCTCGCCCGTTCGTTTCACTCACTCAAGACGCTAAGATCGCCAAGAGTCATTTGTTCTCATCGTTCTAAGACGGCTTCTTCCTGCATTCCTGGTCTCCTCAGCGTTAGGCAGTTGCTGTTGGTTTAAGGCACATCTAAGCTAAGCCCCTTAGGAAACCAGGAGGCCAGGAAAAGCGCTGATTTGTACATCCTTGTTTTCTCATGGCTCCCTGGATTCCTCATAATTATTAGATTCCTGTCTATCCTGTTTTCCTCCGT
>DQCH01000135.1:0-225 GCA_003545155.1 Candidatus Acetothermia bacterium | reverse complement strand
CGAATGTATTTAGGATCGAGACTTGGCCGATCAGGCCGAAGAAGATAAGAAAGGGACGCCAACGCTCAGACCTTTGGCCATGACATACACCTGCTCCAAACAGGAAAAGGAGGGGGTGGCCAAGGAGGAACTCCTTGAACCGCGGTCGGGCGATTAACAGGCTCTCTAATAGGCCTCGTACTCGTTCCTCTACACCGGACACTAGCCCGACTTTACCGTGTATAT
>DQCH01000021.1 GCA_003545155.1 Candidatus Acetothermia bacterium | reverse complement strand
GACTATATCAAGAACATGATCACTGGTGCGGCTCAGATGGACGGAGCAATCCTTGTGGTCGCTGCGTCTGATGGTCCGATGCCGCAGACGCGGGAGCACGTTCTTTTGGCTCGTCAGGTAAATGTTCCTGCCATCGTTGTTTACCTGAATAAGGTGGACATGGTCGACGATCCTGATCTGATCGACTTGGTGGAAATGGAAATCCGTGAACTCCTCTCCGAGTATGAGTTCCCTGGTGATGAGATTCCGGTTATCCGTGGGTCGGCGCTAAAGGCGATGGAGAGCGGGGACCCGAACGCCGAGGAGTGCCAGTCGATCATCGAGTTGATGAAGGCTGTCGATAGCTACATTCCGTTGCCGGAGCGTGATGAGGATAAACCCTTCCTGATGCCGGTCGAGGATATTTTCTCCATCAAGGGGCGCGGGACGGTTGCTACCGGCCGCGTTGAGCGCGGGAAGATCACTCCGGGGGTTGAAGTAGAGATAGTCGGAATCCATGATGAGGTCCAAAAGACCGTCGCTACGAGTCTCGAGATGTTCAATAAGACGCTCGACTACGCAATCGCTGGAGATAACGTAGGGATCCTTTTGCGTGGGATCGAGAAAGACGAGATCGAGCGCGGGCAGGTCATCGCTGCTCCTAAGACGATCACACCTCACACTCGCTTTGAAGGAGAGGTCTACATCTTAAGCAAGGACGAGGGTGGACGACACACTCCGTTTTTCGATGGGTACAGGCCGCAGTTTTTCTTCCGCACTACTGACGTCACCGGGACGGTCCACCTTCCTGAAGGGGTGGAGATGGTGATGCCTGGGGATAATGTAAAGATCACTGGCGACCTGATCCACCATGTCGCCATGGATGAGGGGCTCCGGTTCGCCATTCGTGAGGGTGGACGAACCGTTGGTGCTGGCGTCGTGACGAAGATCATCGAATAAGCAAATCGAAATGGCAAAAAAAGGGGAAGCCGTCGTTCATGTTACCCTTGCTTGTAGCGAGTGTAACCGTCGCAATTACCATACCACGCGGAACAAGTTAAATGTCCGTGATAAACTGAGCTTGAACAAGTATTGTAAGTGGTGCAAACGGCACACTCTACATAAGGAGGTCTAGGCAAGCTAGACCGAGATAGGCCCGTAGCTCAACTGGCAGAGCGTCCGACTCCAAATCGGAAGGCTGGGGGTTCAAGTCCTCCCGGGCCTGCAAAACTTAAGAGATGATGAAGGTGAACTTGGATGCTTGAGAGGATTGCAAATTACTTGAAAGGGGTCCGCGGAGAGGTCGACCGGGTTAGCTGGCCTACGCGCAACGAAGTCATCTCTCTCACCGCCCTAATCCTGCTGCTCGTTGTTGTCTTGACGATCTACATCTGGGGAGTGGATACGATCCTCCAGGCGATCATCAGGTTCTTCGTTCAGCTCTAAACCAATCATGCAAATGAAGAAGTGGTACGCGATTCAGACCTACGCTGGCTCGGAGTTGAAGGTGAAGGAGGACTTAAACGACCGGGTGAGAAAACGCGGCTTGGAGAAGGATGTTGAGTCCTTCCAGGTCGACGGGGAAGAGACATTCTTCCTTGTCCCGGTGGAGGAGGTCATTACCTCGCGCAGTCGCCGGGGGGCAGGAACTGAGTACCGGATCCCTTATGAGTACGACCTTATCGCCAAGCCAAACGAGCGGATCCAACGGGGAGAGGTGATCGCCCGTAAGGCGCCGCTCCATATGGAATCCGACGCGTGTGTGACCGACATCGAACCGCTGCAGCGAGCGATCATCGAGATGACAAACCGGAATGAGGAAGTGTATCTTATTCCTGTTGACAAGCGTATCCGCCGTGATATCCGCGTTGGTGAGAAGATCCGTAACGGCGTTCCTCTCACTTCGGACTCCGACGAGCAGTTTGTTGTCGCCAACAAGGGGAAGATTGTCCTGCGCGATAAGGTACGGCGAATAACGTTCGAGTACCCTGGCGGAAAGGAGAAGACAAGACTGGCCCCGGAAAAGTCTCTGACAAAGCTACGCAAGGGAATGCAGCTTAAGCAAGGGGATCTCCTAGAAGGGGAGGATCAGATCGTCAGCCGTGCCTCCGGCCTCCTTAAGGTGAAGGAGTACAAGGATAAGCGGGTGGTGACGATCCAGCGGATCGAGAAGCGCCGTCTCTTTCCAGGCTACGTCTTCGGGAGGATGGGCCTTGACGAGGAGGCGATGATGGCGCTGATCGACGGGATGAAGGGGGCTGTTCGCTATGTCGGTTCGCGGTTTAAGCCGGTACCGATTGAAGGACCGGAGATGAAGATCATCAAACGAAAGGCTGGTCTATTGGAGATCCCTGTTAGCTCTGGCGAGCCGAAAATCGAGGTGGACTTCTCAGTCGGTGAGGTGGTGGAGATTGTGGAAGGGCCGTTTGCTGACTTCACTGGTGAGGTTAAGAAGATCGACAAGGATGCCGAAGAGGTGACTGTGATGGTTAAGATCTTCGGCCGTGAGACCCCTGTTCAGCTCGGGTTCGACGGGATTGAAAAGCTGTAGCTGATAGCGGTAGGAGGCAAGATGGCAAAAAAAGAGATCGCAAAGATTAGTCTCCAGATTCCCGCAGGACAAGCGACACCGGCTCCTCCGGTTGGTCCGGCCCTGGGTGAGCATAAGTTGAACATCATGGACTTCTGCAAGAAGTTCAATGAGGCGACTAAGAACGAGACACCAGGGGTGATTATCCCAGTTATTATCTCGGTTTACATGGATCGAAGCTTCAATTTCATTCTCAAGCAACCTCCAGCTGCTGAGTTGATTAAGATGGCTGCTGGGATACAATCTGGTTCTCCTGAATCGAACCGGATGAAAGTTGCCAAGATCACTGTTGAGCAGGTCAGGCGAATCGCCGAGCGCAAGCTCCCTGATCTCAATACCTATAAACTCGAGTCAGCAATCGAGATCATTAAAGGGACGGCAAAGAGCATGGGGGTCGAGGTGGTTGAGACGTGAAACGTAGTAGACGATATCAGAGTGTCGCTTCGCTTGTCGAACAGCGCCAGACATATAGTCTTAATGAGGCGATCGGAAAGCTGAAGGAGTTCGCTACTGCTTCCTTTGACGAGACAGCCGAGGTTTCGTTTAACCTTGGGATCAAGGCGAGTCAAACGATCGTGCGCGGGACATGTAGCCTTCCGCATGGGACAGGAAAAACGGTCCGAGTTCTTGCCTTTGCTAAGGGGGAGTCTCTGACCGAGGCCGAAGAGGCTGGGGCCGACTACGTCGGCGGCGAGGATCTGGCGAAGAAGATTCAAGGGGGGTGGCTTGAGTTTGATAAGGTAGTGGCGACCCCGGATATGATGTCGGTCGTCGGAAAACTGGGAAAGATTCTCGGTCCGCGCGGGCTGATGCCAAGCCCAAAGACAGGGACGGTTACTAAGGGCGTGGGTAGGGTGATCGGCGAACTGAAGAAGGGGATGGTGGAATTCCGTTCCGACCGTTATGGTGTAGTTCACTCCGTTTTTGGCAAGGTTTCCTTTGATGCGGAGGCCTTGAAGGAGAACCTAATTGCGCTTATCTGTAGCGTTGTCGAGCGCCGTCCTGAGGAGGGTATCAAGGGTCGCTACATCACGAAAGCTTGCATTGCCACTACGATGGGTCCAGGAATTAACCTGGACCTTGCCGAGGTTATGACGGTAGCGGAGCAAGCGGGCTAGGAGCAATAAATGGCAACACAAGGTAAGATAGAGGAAGTGGCTCACCTTAAGAAGAAGTTCGAACAAGCTGCCTCTTTGGTCCTTGCTGACTACCGTGGACTGACAGCGGACGAGATGGTCAAACTACGTGAGAAGTTTACCAAGGAGGGGCTCGAGTTCAGAGTGGTCAAGGACACGCTGGCTCGGATCGCCGCGGAAGAAGCTGGGCTGAAGGACTTAGTCGATCTATTCGCTGGGCCGATTGGTGTAGCGATCGGTTACGACGATCCGGTTCTGGCGTTCAAGCTCACCGAGGAGTGCCGGGTGGCTTATTCCCCACGCTATACCCCAAAAGGGGGCGTATTCGAGGGGGTGGTTATCTCACAGGATGAGATTAAACGCTATGGGGCTCTTCCCTCTCGTGTGGAGCTTTTAGCGAAGCTGGCAATGCTTCTTAACAGCCCAATGCGCTCCTTGGCGATGATGCTCAAGGCAAAGATCCGCGAGTTTGTCGCGGTGCTTAACGAAGCCCGAATTAAACGAGAACAGCAGAATAAGGAGGAGTAAGATGGGTAAAGATGAGATCCTTCAGGAGATAGAGAACATGACCGTGAAGGACCTGGCCGATTTGGTGGAGATGATTGAAGAGCGGTTCAACGTATCCGCGGCTATGATGGCCCCAGTTGCGGTTGCCCCCGCTCCCGGTGAGGGTGGTGGTGCGGAGGGTGGTGGCACGGAGGCCGAAACCTATAAGGTCCTCCTCACCAACCCCGGCCAGAAGAAGATCCAGGTCATCAAGGAGATCAAGGAGATTACCGGCAAAGGATTGAAAGAGTGCAAAGAGCTCGTCGACAACCTCCCCGCCACCATTAAGGAGGGAGTCGGTCCAGATGAGGCAGCGAGCCTCAAAGAAAAGCTGGAGGCAGCGGGCGCTGAGGTTGAACTCAAGCAGTAGTTTTGACGTTTTTACAAGTTCTCTGTTACGGTCTGCCTTAACGTGCGTTTGTGGCGTTGAGGCAGAATGTACTTTTTGGGGGAGAAGATGATATATCAAGAACGGAGGTCCTACGGCCGGATTAAGGAGATCCTCCCTCCACCCTACCTGCTACGCGACGAGAGGGAGTCGTTTCAGAACTTCTTGAAGAAGGGAATCACACAGGCCTTTTCTGACATATCCCCCGTTGAGGGGCGTGGGAAGGAGGGGCTCTCGCTGAAGTTTGTCGATCCATACCTTGGTGAGGCGAGAAATTCGGAGAGCGAGTGCAAGGATAAGGACCTCACGTATTCGCGCCCGCTGAGGGTGACAACACGTCTGCTTCAGGAGGGTAAGTTGCTGCAGGAGATGGAGTTGTACATTGGCGACTTCCCGATGATGACCTCTCGCGGCACGTTTATCATCAACGGATCAGAGAACGCTCTTGTCAATGAACTCACTCGTGCTCCAGGAGTCTATTTTACCAAGGAGCAGAAGAACCAGTACAAGGGGCATATCCTTCCCGAGCTCGGCGCATGGCTAGAGGTGATATTAGATACCCGACGTATGACGCTCAAGGCGAACCTCGACCGCAAGGGGAAGGTGTTGGCGACCGTTTTACTGAAGGCCCTGGGGTTCGATGAAGAAAGGATCCGTTCCTATTACAGTTTTGAGGTCTCCCCGGTGAGCATTGAGGCACTAGCACCATACATCGGCTATCGCGCCACCGTCGCGGTTAAGAAGGGGGACAAAGTCCTCCTTGCTGCTGGAGAGCAGCTTCAAAAGGAGTGTCTAGCGCAGTTAGAGAAGGCGCGGCTGGCTTCTGTTCGATTGGTCGATCGCTACATTCAGAAGACGCTTGAAGAGGACCAGATCACCACGCAGGAGGATGCCCTGCGCGCAGTCTACCGCCGTCTCCGGCCGTCTGATCGTGCCTCACTGGCCCAGATGGGCGAGTACATCGAGAACCTGTACTTTCATCCCACAAGCTACCACCTCTCCAAGGTGGGGCGGTTCAAGGTGAACAAGAAACTGGGGATGGGGCTGAAGAAGCCCGTTTTATACCTCGCCGACATCGTGCGCACGATCAAACTTCTTTTGGAGGTTCCGAATGACCCAACGTGCCTCGATGAGAAGGACCACTTGGCGAACAAACGGGTCAGGCTTCCCGGCGAGCTGGCGGAGAACGCGCTGAGGACCGGGCTGGTGCGGATGGCGCGTATCGCACGCGACAAGCTTTCCAAGTACGCTTTGGACGAGAAAGACACTATTCGCCGCCTGATCTCGACACGCACCGTGCAAGGAGCGATTAACCAACTCTTTTATACCGGACGTTTTTCGCAGTTTCTCGAGCAGACTAATCCGCTGACTGAACTGACCCACAAACGCCGGTTGAATGCACTCGGTGGTGGGTTGACCAAGCGCCGGGCAAAGATTGAGGTGCGGGATGTCCACCCCTCGCACTATGCGCGCATCTGCCCAATTGAGACCCCTGAGGGGCAGAATATCGGGTTGATCACCTCGCTTGCCTGTTACGCACGGGTAAACGAGTACGGTTTCATTGAAGCCCCCTACCGGCGAGTGGTAAAGGGAAAAGTGACCGATGAGATTGTCTATCTTATGGCCGATGACGAGGAAAAATACAAGATTACCCCTGCCACCACACCGGTGGGGAAGGGCGGCCGCATCTTCGGCGAGCGGGTGGAGGTGCGAACCGGCCGCGAAGAGGTCCGTCTAGAGCCACCAAAAGAGGTCAATTTCATCGGGATCTCACCGAAGGCCCTAGTCGGGATCTCCTCTGCCTTGATTCCGTTCCTCGAGCACGACGACTCAAACCGAGCACTGATGGGAGCAAACATGCAGCGACAGGCTGTCCCGCTTCTACATCCTGAGACCCCCCTGGTGGGGACTGGTCTCGAACGACAGGCGGCGATGGACTCTGGGATGCTCCTCCTTGCCGAGAGAGGGGGGGTTGTGGCCGAGGTGGATGCCTGTCGGATCGTGGTTAAGCACGGCCGCAAGAAGGAGGTCTACCCACTTATAAACTTTGAGCGCTCGAACCAGGATACGATCCTCTATCAACGCCCAGCCGTCAGTGAAGGCGAAACATTAGTCAAAGGTGGCCTTTTAGCCGATGGGCCGTCGAGTGACTTAGGGGAGCTTGCTCTGGGGCGAAACCTTCTTGTGGGGGTCATGCCTTACGAGGGGTATAACTATGAGGATGCGATTGTCATAAGCGAGAGACTGGTCCGGGAAGACCTGCTAGACTCGATCCACATCGAGGAGTTCGAGGTCAAAGCAGAGGAGACAAAGCTTGGACCGGAGGAGATCACTGCCGATATTCCCAACATTTCCAAGGAAGATCTAAAGAACCTTGATGAGGAAGGAATCGTCCGTGTGGGAACGGTGGTGAGCACCAGCGATATTTTGGTGGGGAAGATCACCCCACGTGGGGAGTCCGAACCGACCCCGGAGGAGAAGATTTTTCGCTCCATCTTTGGGGAGCGGGCACGCAATGTGAAGAACACGTCGTTACGGATGCCGCCGGTCTCCGGAACGGCAAAGGTGATCAAAGTGAAGAAGTTCTCCCGCGATCAAGGGGACGAGCTTGATGCTGGCGTGAACGAGCTGGTGAAGGTCTTCGTTGCGCAGCGTAAGAAGATCTCGGTCGGCGACAAGCTTGCGGGGCGGCACGGGAACAAAGGGGTCATCTCCACGATTCGCCCAGTGGAGGAGATGCCGTTCCTCCCGGATGGGACGCCGCTCGACGTTATCCTTAACCCAATGGGAGTTCCCTCTCGCATGAACCTGGGACAAATCTTCGAGGCGAACCTCGGCTGGCTCGCTTACTTGAAAGGCGAGTTGGTCTCTTCTCCGATCTTTGACGGCGCGCAAGAGGACGAGATCTTGAGCGAATTGCACGATCTGCGCGAAGAGGCCGGTCTTGCTGAAGGTGATAACTACGATGGGAAGGTTATCCTGCGTGATGGCCGCACAGGTAAACCGTTCATTAGGCCAATCACCGTCGGATACATGTATGTACTGAAGCTAGAGCACATTGCTGATGAGAAGATCCACGCTCGCTCTACTGGTCCCTACGCTCTTATCACCCAGCAGCCACTAGGAGGGAAGGCGCAGTTCGGCGGGCAAAGACTGGGTGAAATGGAGGTATGGGCGCTTGAGGCCTATGGCGCTTCTGCCCTTTTGCAGGAGATGCTCACGGTGAAATCGGACGATACGCGGGGAAGAATTCAGCTGTACAAGGCGATCCTGAAAGGGGGGGAGTTTCCGCAACCCGGCCTTCCTGAGTCGTTTCGCGTCCTGGTCCGTGAGCTTAGAAGCCTTGGGCTAAACCCGCGGTTGTATGACCGTGACGACCACGAGATCGACATCCACTAAGAAGACGATCCAAGAGCACTCCGCCGGTTTTGTCCTTTACGCCGTCGGTGAAGGAGCAAAACGGCACTATCTGCTCCTTAGGCATTGTAATGGGGGCCATTGGGGGTTCCCGAAGGGGAAGATCGAGTTAGGCGAGGGCGAGGTGCAGGCGGCTCTGCGTGAGGCACAAGAGGAAAGTGGGATTGGTGCAATCGAGCCGGTTCCAGACTTCCGAGCGGTCAGTGCTTACCGTTTCTTCCGAGGCGAGGCGTTGGTTTCAAAGGAAGTCGTCTACTTTCTTGGCCGCGTTTGCCAAAGTGACATCGTCCTTTCTCAAGAGCACATAGAGTCACGCTGGCTTGTCTATTCGGCCGCACAGGGGACTCTTACTTACGCTGAGGCTCGCAACGTCCTCCGCGCAGCGGAGGAGTACCTTCACCGGAAGCAAGCGGCGAGGGTGTGACTTTTGATCGGTCAAGACAATCCTTTTGATGCGTATCGAAGCGTAATTTCTTTCCCTTCACGCCTGTTGGATCACACCACTTGTTCAGTTCCGATGGTGGCAGATAGCGAGATTTCTTCGCTTTTTCTTCTTTTCCAAATATATCCAGGGGAGGTTCTTCCACGTTTTCAAGTTGACGTGAGGCTCTCTCGCCTATGACAATCAATGGGGAAAAGGAGCGGCGATGAAAACGATAGAAGGATACGGTCTGTGGGACAGCCCGATTACACCCCGTTATCTTGCTTGTGTGTTACGAATATCGGATGTTTCCTGGGACTCAGATGGGGAGACGCTCGTCTGGCTGGAGGGACGCTCCGACCGTGGAGTACTTGTCGCCAAACGACGTGGAGATGCCTCACGCGACCTCACTGCTGAACTCTCGGTGCGTGCCCGTGTCGGCTACGGTGGGGGAGATTTCACTGTCTTTAAGGGGATAGTCTACTTCGTCTGTGAGGGGCGTCTCTATCGACAGTCGCTCGCTGCTGGTGGTCCCCGACCGATCACGCCGCCGTTTGGTCAGGCTGCTTCCCCCTGTGTTTCGCCGGACGGAAAGTGGGTTCTCTTCGTCCACAGCGACGGGACAAAGGACGTTTTGGCGGTCGTTGATGCGGGTGGAAAGTTCTGGCCGCAGAGACTTGTTTCGGGAAGCGATTTTGTCATGCAGCCGTGCTGGCACCCCTCAGGAAAGAGCATCGCCTGGATCGCGTGGGATCACCCACGGATGCCGTGGGATGAGACGAGCCTTTATCTGGCTATCTTAGACGTGGGAGGAGGTCGTCTCCCCATGGTGAAGCAGAGCGAGCGAATTGCCGGGGGAGAAGGTGTCGCGATTTTTCAGCCAGAGTTCTCCCCAGACGGGAAAGCTCTTGCCTATGTCTCGGACCAGTCGGGCTACGGAAACCTCTATCTGTACAACCTGGTTGAGAAGGCTAGCCATGCGCTTACTGGCGGCGAAGAGGAGCTCTCACGGCCGGCCTGGGCGCAGGGGCTTCGCACCTATGGGTTCAGCTACGACGGAGAAAGGATCGTCTATCGAGCAAGCAAGGATGGAATCGACCGTTTGAAGTACATCGATCTTAGGACGGGAGACATCGAACCACTCGATGAGCACTTTGCTGACTACACCCTCTTGCAACAGGTCACTCTCTCTCCGAATGAGAACGTAGTTGCCCTGATTGCCCAATCGGCGAGGATCCCTCCCCGCGTGATCACCTGCAGCCTTGCCCCGCGTCAGCAGCCGCGTATCCACCGCTATTCGACCACGGGGACGATTCCGGACGATTGTTTGTCGGTGCCGGAGTCGATCACTTGGGGCGCTTCGGATGGTGAGAAGGTGCACGGCCTCTACTACCCGCCTTGCAACGGTGCATTTGCTGGGACGGGCTTACCCCCAGCGATCGTCCTGGTTCACGGGGGGCCGACTTCGCAGTACGATGTTGGCTATCACGTTACCACTCAGTTCTTCACCTCACGCGGCTACGCCGTCCTTGAGGTGAATTACCGCGGAAGTACAGGCTATGGTAGGGAGTATCGCGAGGCGCTTAAAGGCAACTGGGGAGTCGTCGATGTAGAGGACATTGTCTCTGGTGCGCGACACCTCGCCGAGAGTGGTCGAGTGGATTTAGAGAGGCTCGTGATTATGGGGGGAAGCGCTGGCGGATACACTGTCCTTCGCGTCCTTAGCGAGTACCCCGGCACTTTCAAGGCTGCCATCTGCCTCTACGGGGTTTCTGATCTATTCGCTCTCGCCCAAGAGACACACAAGTTTGAAGCCCATTACCTTGACTCGCTTGTCGGAGAGCTCCCACAGGCAAGTGCGATCTACCGCGAACGCTCTCCGATCTTCTCCGTGGAGCGGATCGCAGATCCAATTGCCATTTTTCAAGGGGACGAGGATAAGGTGGTGCCCAAGAGTCAGTCCGAGCGGATCGTTGCCTCACTGCGCAGCCGCGGCGTTCCGCATGAGTACCATGTTTATGCGGGTGAGGGACACGGCTGGCGCAAGGCGGAGACGATAGAAGTCTTCTATCGGGACGTAGAACGCTTCTTGCGTGAGCACGTTCTGTTTAGCTAGTAGCGTTTTTTTCTGAAAAAGCACGACTGTGTAAGGAGAGAATATGGAACATCATGAGGCTATCAGTGGTGGACACTGGCTTTCTCAAAGTGGCAAATTGCGTATCCAATCACAGCGTTGTTTTTCGCGTTACGATGAGCTGCCTCTTGAGTGATGTTCCTCTTTTTAGCAAGGAA
>DQCH01000083.1 GCA_003545155.1 Candidatus Acetothermia bacterium | reverse complement strand
CGAGGTGCTCGTTGTACGCATCTCTTACGTCCGCCGCCGCCACTACGCTCTCCGCCGGGTCGATCACGATCAGCCCATCGACTCCTTCGATCAAGACCGGATTGGATCGAGCATACCCTACGGCAACGTACACTCCTTCAGCGACTTCGTAGACTGCCTGCTCAAAGTCGGCTGATAGGGAGACGAGGAAGGGATTGGCCGGTACAGTCGGAGGATCGAAACCGAATACCGGTAACAAACAGCACGCCAAGGCCAAGATCACCACTGCATATCTTCTCCAACGCATAGCAAACCTCCTAGAACGGTCCAATATTGTATACTGCACCATATATGTAAAGTCGGTGGTGGTCAACTCCGCTCCTCTCATCACTTAGGATGTAGATGCTCAGATCTCGACAAGCGTATCGCCCCATGGGGTGGACTGGGGTCTACACTTGACACTTAATAGCAGTGTGAAGCCTGATCTTCATTCTTGGCGTCCACAAGGAGAACGATTCGGCGCGGGCAAGGTTGATAAGACGTACAAATGATGCTACTATATACGTCATGAATACGAAACTGACGCTGCGGATGGATGAAGATCTGGTACGACGGGCCAAGGCGGAGGCCTCCCGCCGCGGCAAGTCGGTCTCTCAGATGGTCAGCGAGTTCATCGATTCACTGGGCTCGCCGAGACGAGATGAGAAGAAGCTCCCGCCCATCACGGCCTCACTCGTCGGCGTGCTGAAAGGTCACCGTGTCTCTGAATCGGCCTACAAGAAGCATCTTCGGGAGAAGCACCTTTGAGGGTAATCGTCGATACCAACGTCGTCTTGGACGTCCTGTTGGCTCGTAGATCCTTCGTTGAATCTGCATCCAGAGTTTTCGCCTTGGTTGAGCAATCCAGGATCGAGGCCTCTCTTTGTGCAACAACTGTGACGACTGTTGACTATCTTCTTACGCAATCGCTTTCCCGCGACGAAGGACGCCAAGCTCTCCGTGGACTGCTTGAGCTCTTCGAGATTGCGCCGGTCAACCGGTCTGTGATTGAGGAAGCTCTTCAGAGCAAGATTGAGGATTTCGAGGATGCTGTTCTTGAGCAGGCCGGACGCTTGACCGGGGCTGAGGCGATTATCACGCGCACCACGAAGGACTTCCGCAAATCATCCATCAAGGCACTTGATCCCGCCGAATTGCTCTTGGCCCTTGAGATGTAGTGGCAGGCCTAGGATCAGGGCCGGGCAGAAGCTCCTTACTCCCGAGTCCCCATTGCCCCTTGGAAACAGCGCTCTTATACTCTGCGTAAGATGAGCGAGAATCTACTTTCCGATCTAAACGAGCAGCAGTGGGCCGCCGTCACCTTTGGGGGGGGGCCACTGCTGGTGATCGCCGGGGTGGGAACCGGGAAAACAACCGTGATCACCCGCCGGATTGCCTGGCTGATCGCGCAGAAAAAGGCAAAACCTGCGCAGATCCTCGCCCTCACCTTCACCGAGCGTGCCGCCGCGGAGATGGAGGAGCGGGTCGACCTCCTCGTCCCTTACGGCTACATCGAAGCCCGAATCGGGACCTTCCATTCGTTCTGCGATCGCCTCTTGCGTGAGAACGCGGTCCTCCTCGGACTCGCGCCCGATTACCGTATCCTCACCGAGGCCGAGCAGGTGATCTTCTTAAAGGAACACCTCTTCGAATTACCGCTTGATCGCTTCCGGCCGCTGGGAAATCCGGTTAAGCACCTGCGTGCGATCCTCACTCTTCTTAGCCGGGCCAAGGATGAGGACATCACCCCACAGGAGTATCTCACCTACACTGAAAGCCTCGCCACCCGATTGGCCGAAGAACCAGGTGACACAGAGGAGGAACGCCTTCTCAAGGAGGAACTGACAGAGCAAGTTGAGCTTTGTAAGACTTACGAGGCCTACCAACGACAGTTGGCCGAGCACGGGTTTGCCGACTTCGGCGACCTGATCGCTCTGGCGCTCAAGCTTCTGCGCGAGCATCCACTCGTCCTTAAGCGTTACCAAGAACAGTTTCATTACATCTTAGTCGACGAGTTTCAGGACACCAATTACGCCCAGTTCGAGCTCTTAAAACTTCTCGCCGGGCACCGAAACCTCACGGTGTGTGGCGACGACGACCAATCGATCTACAAGTTTCGCGGCGCTGCAATCAGCAACATCCTCAACTTTGAGAAAGAGTACCCGGATGCCAAGCGTATCGTCCTTGTGGAGAACTACCGCTCCACACAAGAAATACTTGATGGCTCCTACAGGTTGATCCAGTCCAACAACCCCGACCGGTTGGAAGAGCGTGCAGGGGTCATAAAGCGGCTGCACGCGGTGAACGGGGAAGGGACACCGATCCGTCAACACCACTTCGAGACCCTAGGCGAGGAGTGTGACTTCGTGGCCGAGGAGATCACAAGGCGGGTCAAAGAAGAAGGACGAGCATACCGCGATTTTGCCGTCCTCGTTCGCAGCAATGCCCAGGCAGACTCATTCTTACACTCCCTGAACCTACTTCACCTTCCGTGGCATTTCTCCGGAAGCCGTGGCCTCTACGACCGCGAGGAGATAAAGACCGCAATTTCATTCCTCCGTGTTCTTACCGACCCGCGCGATAACCTCTCTTTCCACTACCTGGCAAGTTCACCGCAATATCAGGTCAATGCACAGGACCTTGCACTGGCCACAAGCTTCGCCAAGCGCCGCAACAAGAGCCTATTCGAGGTCTTCCGTATCGCGGAAAAGAGCGCCGACTTCCTCTCCCTCTCAGCGGAAGGAAGGAGCGCGATGACGAAGCTCCTCGATGATGTCACTGCCATGCTTCCACTTTCGACGAAGGAGCGGACAGGAGAGGTCCTCTATGAGTATCTGACCAGTCGAACCGGAACCATTGAGAAGCTTTCCAACTCCGATAAGGCCGTTGATGCACTACGGGCACAGAATCTAGCCAAGTTGTTTTCGGTCATCGAGCGCTTCTCGCAGGTCTGCAAATACGACCGCGTCCCCTGGTTCATCGACTACCTCGACGCGTTAATCGAGGCCGGGGATAACCCCCCGATGGGAGAGGCCGACTGGGACGAGGATGCAGTGAATGTTCTAACTATTCATCAGGCAAAGGGATTGGAATTTCCCATCGTCTTCCTCGTTGGCCTGGTCGCGGGGCGGTTCCCCTCGGTGCACCGCCGTGATCCGATTCCGCTGCCCGATGAGCTAGTAAAGGACCTCCTTACCACCTCCGACTTTCACCTCCAGGAGGAGCGCCGCTTGTTCTATGTGGGAATGACCCGCGCCAAGGAAGACCTGTATCTCACGAGCGCTCAGGACTACGGGGGCAAGCGACCGCGCAAGCCGAGCCTGTTCGTTTCGGAGGCGCTCGATCTTCCGCCCGCTCAGATCAAGGTCCTCAAAGGGTCTCCATTGGCAACGATCACCCGTCACGGAAAGGCAAAGCCTTCACCTGCCACGCCGGTCGAGGAAGAGCTGGTTCTCCTGCCACGGGGAAAGGCCGTTCTCGAACTTAGCCACCAGAAGATCGATGACTATCTCACCTGTCCGATGAAGTACCGCTACATCCATATCCTCAAGGTCCCCATCCGGCAGCACCACGCCGTGATCTACGGGTACGCAATCCACCAAGCGATCAAGCTCTACAACCTAAATCGCATCGCGGGGAGAAAGACTGCAGTTGCTGATTTAAAGGAGACCTTCCGCAAGACCTGGCATACTGAAGGGTTCCTCACACGTCACCACGAGGAGCTCCGCTTCCAAGAGGGATTAAAAGCATTGGAGTACTTTCACGCTCACGCAAGTGAAGATGGGGTAATCCCCACCTATGTCGAGCGGCACTTCTCCTTCAACGAGGGCGGCATAAGGATCGTTGGTATCTTCGACCGCATCGATGTGGTTGACGGTGACGGAACAATCATCGACTACAAGACCTCCACGGTGACCGATGAAAAACAGGCTATCAAACGGACTAAAGAGAGCCGCCAGCTAGCGATCTACGCCCTTGCCTATGAGCGTCTGTTTGGGAACCTCCCGGTGCGCCTTGAGCTGCGCTTCCTAACGCCGCAGGTAATCGTCGGACGCTATGAGCCGAGCGAAAAGACGATTCAAAAAGCGCTTTTGGACATCGAGTCTGCCGCAACCGGGATCCGCGCAGGCCGATTCCCTGCTGATCCCACCTACCTTGCTTGCACCTACTGCCCCTACCGTTCG